>JBAWWF010000175.1:0-3009 GCA_037146895.1 Alphaproteobacteria bacterium
TGAACGGTGCGGATCTTCGCCGGACTCCCTCTTTTTTCCAGCGTAACCCGCCACCACGTACCCGCTCATAAAAGCTTTGTGCCGCGGGCGTTAAATAAGCATCGAAAATGGGTGCCCCTTCGAGGATTTTTTTGTCCCCCGAATCCTTGGAATCCAAAATCCGCAAGGGATTTTTTTGGAGGCGAACCTGGCTGTCCGCTGACAAATCTTGCGCATACTTTTCTAAATAAGTAACTAAAGCTTGGCGATAGGAGTGGCGGCTTTCAAGGTCCCCCAACGTATTAATCTCAAGGCGAGCCGTAATACCTAGCTGTGATAAAATATTAGCCCCTAGAGCTATGCATTCAACATCTGCATAAGGGTCGGCAATACCTAAATACTCAACGCCAACTTGATGAAACTGCCGATGACGGCCTTTTTGCGGACGTTCATAGCGAAACATCGGCCCCTTATACATAAGCTTCAGGGGAAGGTTTTGTGTCATCCCGTTGGAGATAATAGCCCGCATAACGCTTGCAGTTCCTTCAGGTCGCAACGTCAGTTCTTCTCCACCACGATCCAGGAACGTATAGGTTTCCTTGCCAACGATATCGGAGGTGTCGCCTAAGGTGCGGTGAAAAACGCCAGCATACTCAAAAATGGGGGTCTCTATGAGTTGAAACCCAAAAATACCGCCAAGGCGTAGGCAAAGATCGTAAAGACTCTGCTGGCGACGCAACGTGTCCCCAAAAATATCATGGGTCCCACGGACGGGCTGCAAGGGTATTCGCTTTTTATCTTTCAAAGTATCCATTTACATTAAAGGGTATACGAACTGCTGTGGCAATGCTACCTCGAATATTTAAGCGAGTCAGCCCTGAAACGGTAAGTTTGTGATATACAAACGTGTTATATTTAGGTATTTAATAGTTATTTACCATTAAAAGGATTGCTTCAATGCATTTAGAAAGAACTCTTTCAATTCTCAAACCGGACGCGACACGGCGTAATTTAACTGGCAAAATCAATGCAAAAATCGAAGAAGCAGGATTGCGGATCGTTGCGCAAAAGCGCTTGTGGCTGACCAAAGAACAAGCGCAGGCGTTTTATGCGGTGCATAAGGAGCGATCTTTCTTCGATGAGCTGTGCCTCTCTATGATTTCTGGGCCTGTGGTTGCACAAGTGCTCGAAGGAAACAATGCAGTTCTTCTCTATCGCGACATTATGGGTGCGACAAATCCAGCACAAGCTACTCCTGGGACCATTCGCAAAGAGTTTGCTGAATCCATTGAAGCTAATTCCGTGCATGGCTCAGATTCTGTTGATAATGCTGCCATAGAAATATGTTTCTTTTTCTCAGATCTTGAAATTGTTGGGTAGTGCTTCTTAGCTCTATACCCAATTTATTGAGCTTAAGTAGAGTAGTTCTCGCGCCAGTTGTTTTCTGGTTTTTAATTTCCGAGAGGCTTGGTCTCGCCTCTGTTCTATTTCTGCTAGCTAGCCTCAGTGATTGGGCTGATGGCTGGTTAGCCAGAGCATTTTCATGGCAATCGCGTTTGGGGCAACTATTAGACCCCATTGCGGATAAGTTGCTTGTTTTTTTGACATGCCTAGGGCTTGCCCTTGCTGATAAACTGCCTTGGTGGTTGTTTTGCCTGATTATTGGCCGTGATATCCTGATCCTCATCTGCGGCCTGCTAACCCTATGGCGCGGCTGGCATGTGACATTAACCCCCTCGTGGATCAGTAAAATCAACACAGCTTTGCAATTTTCCTTGATCCTTGATTGTTTAATCAATCCTTTTTTGCCCGATTACCTTACTTACTTATCATTTGCTCAAGAAATGATCTATACCGTAGCAATAACAACCGTTGTTTCAGGTATTGATTATGCTTACCGTTTCTTGCGCCAGCTACTTTGCCACCCTTCGAGACGAAGCTTGACATGAAGATTTAAAATAAGCATTATACTTCATAGAAAAATGAATCCTAAATTATATGGGAGAAGTGTACTTGTTTAGAATTAAGGCGTTCTTTGTATCTTTGGTGGTGCTTTTCTCATGGGAAGCAGGAGCAAATGCTTATGAAAAAATATCAGAGGAGGTAAAGCAGGATTTAGGAGTTCTAAAGACCACACATCCGCGTGAGGCGGCTTTGTATTATGTTTTTAAAAGTGCAGAATTATTTCCAGCAGACCCATATCGTGGGTGGATTCCAGATAAAAAGACTGGCATTAAAAACTGGAAAGAGATGATCGCATCTCCGCTCATTCCAAAGTCAAAACCGTTTAACCAACTTTATAAACCGAGCAGGCGCAGCAATGCAGTTAACATTGCGGCAACTTTTCTCAATATGCACGAGGGATTGCTCAAAAGGGACGCTACGCAAAATTTCTTTGAGATTAAAGACCATCGCAATGATTCTTTACAAGCAACTTTGCAGAGCAGTTTGAATATTGTTGCTGGTAAAGTGATTCGTTTAAGTAAAACCACTGTTGCTACGCCAGAAGAAGCGGCTGTTTACGTAAAAACCGCTTATCTTAAGGGTATCGCGTTAGCTGCCCAGGATTTAATGGATAGAAGGCGTGTCATTGGTGAAAGTGCTTACGGTACAAGCATAATGGCAGATGCATTAAGCCATATTTATGATTTTAATAAATATGGCCATCAGCGTGTCCCTACAAGTTTTGCTCATTGTTTTATTCTTGCTACTATTACGCGCGCAGGCTATTTGGCAGCTAATCCACTCCTTGAGAATGATGTTGCCTTCATCGACAAAATTGCTCCTAATGTACCAGAGAAAAGGCGAACGGCTCTCATCAAAGCAGCTCAAGCGCATGTTAATCGTTTGTTGGCTGGAGATGCTTTATCAAACCAAGCAGTTATTAGAAAAAAATATGAACATTTGTTTAGTAATCCTGTCGATAATTCAGGCCATTTCGGCGTGCAACGAAAAACCCATCAATTTGTTGCGTACAGAAATGATGTTAACAATATTAACCAAAACAAGATCCTGGATATTTTTAGAGCA
>JBAWWF010000176.1:0-3001 GCA_037146895.1 Alphaproteobacteria bacterium
CCATTGGAATCATTGAAGGAACGGGCACTCACATTTTTTTGATGCTAAATTATGGGTAGAGGATTTTCTCAGCGTAACCTTGAACAAATGCGGTTATTTTACCAATGCTGGCCAATTCCGCAGACATTGTCTGCGGAATCTAACATTGTACCAAGTGACCTGACACCAATTGGAATTTTTAGCATATCCTACCTATCTGAACTAGCTAGCCGATTTCCATTACCATGGTCAGCCTATGTCCGCCTTCTTTCCGTTAAAAACCTTGCTGCCCGCAGTTTTTATGCCACAGAAGCTCTACGTTGTGGCTGGTCTATTCGCCAACTGGATAGACAAGTAAATAGCCAATACTTTGAGAGGATTGCACTGTCAAAAAACAAAGTTGCAATGCTATCCCAAGAAAAGTCAGATCCTGCCGATATAATGACCCCAGAAGAAGCTATCAAGGACCCCTTTGTGCTTGAGTTTCTCAATTTAAAAGACCAATATTCTGAATCCGATCTGGAAAATGCGCTAATACAACACCTGGCTGATTTCTTGTTGGAGTTGGGTGATGACTTTGCCTTTATCGGTCGCCAACGTCGCTTACGATTAGATGATACCTGGTTTCGTATTGATTTGTTGTTTTTCCACCGTCGACTCAAATGCCTATTAATCATCGACCTTAAAATCGGCAAGTTCAATTATGCCGATGCTGGCCAAATGCACCTTTACCTAAATTATGCTCGTGAGCACTGGATGAAACCTGGCGAAAATCCACCTGTTGGCCTAATACTATGTGCTGCAAAGGGTGCGGCGGAAGCGCATTATGCCTTGGAAAACCTACCCAATAAGATACTTGCAGCTGAGTACCAAACAGTACTTCCTAATGAGATGCTGCTAGTCAATGAATTAGAACGGTCGAGGCGCGAATTAGAGAGAAGGCAATTTAGCAAAAATGATACTAACAGGATTTTGTGACATCAGCGCAACTTAGAAAATGTCAATTCTCCGTGTCTTGTCGGCAAGCGTGCGTGCATTGGGATAATACAGTTGGTTAAAATTCTCCATTGAGCCATTGTACAAGCAGACAAAAATGTTGGGCGCACAATCATTTGGCCTCCTGCTGGTTAAAAATGAGAGTCAATTAGTCTCATTTCTTCGTCGCTTGTAACATAGCCTGAGTTGCTTTTTCTAGTGATGCCCTTATGGGATCGATATTGAGTCGTGCGTAAACAGCGGTCGATTTTTGGTCCTTATGCCCCAGAGTTCCACCAATGATATAACTATTCGCGCCTGTTGCTGCCTGCCAGCTACCTACGGTTCTTCTCAAGTCATGAAGCCTTAAATCTTCAATATTTGCTTGCTTTAATATGCGTTTCCACCCCGATTTTGGTTCTATCATGTGCCCTGTTTTACCTGAACCTTGAAAAACCCATTCTTTTTCCCCATATTTCTGCAGTCGACTTTTTAGAATCTCAATGGCTTTCAACACCAAGGGAACTCTCAATGGTTCGTCGTTTTTAGTGTCAGGGATCAGCCATTCTTGGCGATCAAAATTAACGTCTTTCCATCGCATCTCAAGCACATTTGTTTTTCTGGCTCCAGTTAAAAGAGAAATATAAACGTAATCCTTGATAGTATCATTCTTTTCCAACTCCAAGCTCTCAAAGAAGCTTGGTAATTCATCAGGGTGGAGAAACCTCTTTCTCGATTTTTCTTTACATTTTTTTACGCCTTTAGCCGGATTAGTACCCTCCCATCCCCACTCAATGGCCTTATTGTAAATCGCCTTTATTCTTTCCAAAAGCCTGTTCGCCTGATAAAGCCCATTCTCAACACTCATTTTCTCATGTAGAGTTTGCACTTCTTGCTTGTTAATACTGGATAATTTCCTTTGAAACCAGTGAGGTAAAAATTTATTCACTTCTCTTTCATCATACTTCCAGCTCTTTTTATTTCTTTTACTGTAGCGCTCCATAAAGGTTTCAAACATTTTTCCAAAAGTGATTTCGGCACGTACCTTTTTCTTTTCTGCATTAGGATTCTTACCATTAATCAATTCTGCAATAACTTGTTGGGCTTTTCTGCGTGCTTCTTCGACCGTAATTTGTGGATATTTTCCTAAGCTGATTCTAATTGGTGCGTCGTTGAATTTACGATAAACCTTAAAAGATTTTGCACCCTGGTGCGTTACCATTAATTCGAGGCCTTGCACTTTTGTATCGTAAAAATAAGATCTTTTATCCTTAGGTGGCAACGGTAATGCTTCGATAGTTTTTTTTGTGAAATTCATAGATTTATTGGATGCACTCATTTCCTTCTCCTTTTGCCGGGTATACCCTGGGTATACTCAAGAGGTCCATTTTGATAAAAGTTGGTAAAACTTTATCAAAACAATAATGGCATAAACACTAGGTTTTGTAAAGGTTTGTGTAACTTTATAAATGTGCATAAATGTATAACCGTCAGGCTCATAACCTGAAGGTCGTAGGTTCAAATCCTGCCCCCGCAACCAATGTTTGTTAGTATGAGCCGACGCTTTTCAGGCCGTTTCGTCATCCTGCAGAATCTTGTATCGCATCTAGTATTATATAAGCTCTTTGACCGAGACTATCGAGATCATCCCTTGAGAACTTAAAGCCTTCTAGGGCAACATTAGCAGTAACACCAGTTCCCATCATGAAATATGCTTTACATAGATCGATATAACTCCCCAGGTTGTCCACACTCCACCGCTGTCATTCTCGGGCCTGACCCGAGAATCTGGGACAATCACCATCTCTTAACCTCAGTTCGGGATAAAAAAAGCTTAAAAGTGAGGTGCTATCTCATACTTGTCATGCCGGAGATTAGATTTTCTTGGACGAACATCGTGAGTCCTTTAGAAAATCTTATCGTCCGGTACCCAGTATACCTGTGCTCCTGGGTACCGGACAGCAAGAAAATAGGGCACTCGCTTACGCTCGATGCTATTTTCTAGCTTCCGGTATGACAGTGGGTGGAGATGCCATGCCTCTCTCTT
>JBAWWF010000177.1:0-2988 GCA_037146895.1 Alphaproteobacteria bacterium
TGAAAGATATGGTGCTAGTTGTAGTGTTTTGGAGGGCGAGGAACTACTCGAAGAGAATTTTCCACTTATCCATGCTGTAGCACAAACATCGCAGCCTCCGCGACTTGTTGAGATTGTCTGGAATAGATACACTAACGCTAATGGTCCAAAATTAACCTTAATAGGTACGGGCATTTCCGTTAATAGTGGCGACGCCGTATCATCGCCGTATCATATCCTTATGAAAAAGGACATGGGTGGTGCAGCACATGCTTTAGCCCTAGCGCAAATGATCATGATGGTGGGCTTGCCCGTGCAACTACGCGTACTAATACCTATCGTTGAAAAGAGCATCAGCGGTTGTCCTATGCGTTTAGATGTGCTCCGAAGCCGCAAGGGCCTCACTGTTGAAGTAGGTAACATAGATACGGAAGGGCGATTAATTCTCGCAGATGCGCTCACGGCTGCTTGCGAAGGAGAACCGGATTTGGTTATTGATTGCTCAACGCTTACAACTGCCGCTAGCATTGCTCTAGGTAACGAGATCCCTGCTTTATTCTCTAACCATGAGACTTGGACACAAAAACTGCTACATTCATCGCACTCGACCGAAGACCCCCTATGGCAGCTTCCGCTCTTCCGGCCTTATGCGCGTCATCTGAAAAGCTCCGTTGCTGATCTTAATAATATCGGGAACAGTAGCTATGGCGGTGCAATTACAGCGGCTTTGTTCCTTGAACATTTTATCGAGCCAAATATTCCCTGGATTCATATTGATACGATGGCGTGGAATCCTGTTGCTGCGCCAGGGCGTCCTGAAGGGGGCGATGCAATGGGGCTACGCGCATTATTTCACCTTATTCACCAATGGGTTATGGTATAGTGACTTGTAACTTATGTTACATGTGTTATGTTGATGACTATAGGGATACGCCTTTTTAAGGATAAGAAAAGATGGCTTCAGTAAGATTATCGGACGATTTGGACAATCGTTTGAGTGCTTTGTCTTCAAAGACCAAGCGTCCCAAAAGTTATTATGTGAAAAGGGCTCTTGAATCTTTCCTGGTGGATGAAGAGTTCTATTCTTCAGCTCTAGAGACTTATGAAGAGCATTTGAGGTTAGGTGGAAAGACTTATACTCTTGAAGAAGCAAAAAAACTGCACGGTAATGGATAATGATATGAACAATTTACCATCGATTACCGTAACACGTCCGCAACGCTTGCTCCATGGGTACCCGTGGGTTTTTTCCAATGAGATCACTATGGATATGGCTGCCAAAAGCTTGCCACCAGGGAGTATGGTTAAGCTCATTGACAGCAAACGGCAGCAAATCCTAGGTATCGGCACTTTTAATCCTCATTCTTTGATCGCTATACGCATATTGACCAGAGCACCGGAGTTACCGGAGGATTGGTTGCTCACAAGACTTGCACGCGCCCTAGCTTTACGCGAGCGATTCCTCAAAGAGCCCTACTATCGCTTGGTTTATGCGGAAGCCGATCAGCTTCCTGGTCTGATTATTGATCGCTTTGGCGATGTCCTGGTTTGTCAGCTCAACACCGCCGGAATGGATGTATTGCAGCAACCGCTACTCACAGCTCTGGAAAAGCTTTTACAACCCCGTGTCGTTGTCTTTCGCAATGATAGCCCTGTGCGGCAACTGGAGCATCTTGAAAGTGCAACCTTTGTAGCCAAAGGTGAACTTGACGGACCAATTCAGGGTATAGAAAATGGTGTTCCTTTCCTTGCTGATGTACGCGAAGGGCAAAAGACAGGCTGGTTCTACGATCAGCGCGACAACCGCGCCCTTATCTCCAGCCTTTGCTCTGGCAAGAGTGTTCTCGATTGTTATGCTTATACGGGCGGTTTTGCCCTCCAGGCTGCGGCAGCTGGTGCTAGACATGTGACGGTTCTTGATCGTTCGGCGAGTGCCATAGCCTTAGCACAAGCCGCCGCCCAGAAAAGCGGTTTGGCGGATCGCTGTACTTTCATCGAAGAGGAAGCATTTAAGAGTCTCGGCTCCTTGCCCTCGCATTCCTTTGATATCGTGATTCTTGACCCACCTGCCTTTGTGAAAAGCAAAAAAGATTTGCAATCAGGCTTAAAGGGCTATGCGAAGTTGATTCGTTTGGCCGCACCTCTGGTTGAAAAAGAAGGGCTACTGATGATTACTAGCTGCTCCCACCACGTCGAGGCAGAGCTTTTACAAGAAGCCGTGGCGCAAGGATTAATGTTGGCAGGGCGTGTGGGCCGCATTCTCAAATCTTTAAGTGCAGGAATTGATCACCCGCTCCACCCGTTTCTCCCAGAATCTGCGTATCTCAAAGGTTTCCTGGTAGGGCTTGATTATTAGAGGCTCAGAGGAGGGGCCATGTCCAGTGCGTTGTCAGCTCCAGGGGCTCTAGATGGATTCAAAGGAGCGGCTACTTGTTGTTGTTGAGCTTTCATTTTTGCTATGTGACTGCTTCCCCAAGCCCTTGATTCTCTCAATTCTCTAAGGCCTTGTTTGTGTGAATCATGAGCATCCAAGAAATTATTAATATCTTGCTCTGTACATAGTCCGCGCTTTACAAAGCCGCCTAAACACTCTTGAAGCTTGGCGTCATCAATCCAGTCATTACCTTTTCTAAAAAAATTGCATGCATTCATAATCAAATCATTATTTTTAAACGCTTCACGTTCTTCATCAAAGATATGTATTACATCCGACGCTTTGCACTCAAGCCCTTTAAGATATTCCAGGACGCGCCCCAAAGTTGCAAGGATCAGACCATTCTTTTTAATATTATAGGTGAACGATATTCCTTGGTTCCACATCTTGACATTGTATCTACCTCCTGCCTGATGATCACAATATTTTGGTGGATTTTTAAGAGTTTCATACACAGCTTTTTCTATTGCTTCTGATATATCTCTGGAAGGGAGAAGCACCGACATGACTGGATATACAGGAGGAACTGCATTTGCATTGCTGGGGTGTCTAGTGTGCCCATCTGTAAGGGAAGG
>JBAWWF010000178.1:0-2954 GCA_037146895.1 Alphaproteobacteria bacterium
CCATTGCTCCAGCAATTGTTTATTCCGAAGGCGACCTGGTTAAGCGCGCCATTCGTGACATTTACCACCGTGATATTGAAAGAGTTCTCGTCGGCGGCGAAGAGGTTTACAAGATTGCCAAGATGTTTATGCGCGATCTAACCCCCAGTCACGCTAAACGTGTCCAGTATTATAATGATAATATACCGCTATTCCAGGCCTATGAGATTGAGGCGCAGATTAGCATCATGTTTCAACCCAAGGTCGACCTTCCGTCGGGTGGCTCTATTGTTATTCATGCGACAGAAGCTCTTGTGGCTATTGACGTAAACTCTGGCCGCTCAACGCGCGAACGTCACATCGATGACACGGCGTTTAAAACCAATTTAGAAGCTGCCGAAGAAATTGCCCGACAGATGCGCTTGCGTGACTTGGCCGGATTGATCGTCATTGACTTCATTGACATGAGTGATAACAAACACATCCATGCCGTTGAAAAGCGTTTTCGTGACTCAACTAAGCAAGATCGCGCCCGCATTCAAATCGGCAAGATTAGCGAATTTGGACTGCTAGAGCTATCACGGCAACGACTCCGCCTGAGTTTAATGGAGGCTAACACGGTTCCGTGCGGCTATTGCCAAGGTACGGGAATGGTGCGTTCAATTGAATCCACCGCCTTATCAATCCTCAGGGGTATTGAGTCCGAGGGCTTTAAAGGGAAAAGCTCTGAAATTCTGGTAGCTGTCCCCAATGGAGTTGATTTATTTTTGCTCAATCAAAAGCGCGCAGCTCTTACTGAGGTCGAACTCCGCTATCAGTTTAGCGTTACGATTCATCCTGATGAAACACTGGTAAATCCCGATTTCCGCATCCAAGTCCTCGCTGAACGCAAGGAACCTTTTGTGAGTACAGTCATTAAAGCACCAATAGTCGAAGAGGAAGAGGACGAAATAGAGGAAGAAGAAGAAGTAATAACCTCAGAAACCTCAGAGGCAGAAACCACAACAACCGGAGAAAAGAAACGCCGCCGCAACCGCCGTCGTCAAAGAAAACCAGCATCGCTGCATCCTATAGAAGCAGCTTTGGATGCTGCTTTATCGCAGGGTTTGAGTAGCAGCGAAGATGCCAATGGCGATACCAGTGAAGGCACCAGTGAAGGCATTAGCGAAAGTGCACCACCTAAAGTGACTGAGGAAATTACTATGGGGGAGGGAACTGCTAGGCTGCATCGTCGTCGACGCTATAAGCACCCACGCAATAATAACTCACACCAACAAAATACGTCTCCGCAAGAGCAATCAGGAAGCACGGCGGCGCAACAACCCTCTGCGGGATTGAGTGCAGAGCCAGCGCATACAAACCCCGAAGAGGGCAAGTCAACCCGTAAGGGTTGGTGGCAACGCCTGTTAAAGTCATAAGAATGATTGCAATGCTAGCCAAAGCCAAACGCTTATTGTTATTTCTGGGACTGACCCTCCTAGCTATACAACACATAAGCGTCGGCAATGCTAGTGAGCTAGCTCATGGCAGCTTGGCCGTTGATGCGGAAGCCGAAGCGGTGATCCAAGGGTGGCTTGATGAATTAGCAAAAGCGGCTGATTTGCGGGGGCATAAGATACGCCCATATTTTCTCATCAGCGACGAAGCCAATGCTGGTGCTACAGTTGGCTCGCGCGTCATCATTTATACGGGACTTATTACCAAGTGCCAGAATGTCGCCCAATTTCTTGGCGTCCTCGCTCACGAAGTTGGCCACATTCAAGGCGGTCACGTAGCCCTTGCGGACAGTAAGAGCCATCGAGCTCAAATGCCGGCCTTGGCCGCTATTGTCCTAGGCGGCGCAGCAACACTTGCTACAGGAGATCCTTCAGCTCTCATGGCCGGAATAATTGGCAGCCAACATATATACATGAGCCAAATGCTTCGGTTTAGTCGCTCTCAAGAAGCAGCAAGTGATCAGGCTGCGGCTACCTTAACCAAAAAACTTGGTTGGGATGAGGCTATTTCTGGTCTCTCCGATTTTCTCAAACTCCTTAAAAATGACAATTTGAGCGGGGGTCAAATCAACCCTTATTTGCGCTCTCATCCTCCCGAGGAGGAGCGATTTAGTGCTTTAGAAACGCATATTTCAGAGAACCGCAAGCATTTACCTAAACAATTTGAGGATAATTTCCAACGCATCAAAGCGAAATTCATTGCTTATCTGTGGCACCCAAATCAGGCTTTGCACCGCTATCCTGAGTCTGATACGTCTTTAACGGCGCGCTATGCACGAGTAGTTATCTATCATCGTCAGGGCAATACCGATAAAAGCTTGGCTTTAGTGCGCCAGCTCATTAATGAGCATCCCAAAGACGCTTATTTTCATGAACTAGAAGGGCAAGTCCTCATGGAAACAGGTCAAGCTGATGGGGCAATTGCCGCCTACTCCCGCGCCCTAAAGCTACAGCCACGCGCCGATATTATTAAACTACAGCTTTGCCACCTCCTTGTTGATCGTGGTAATCAGAACGACCTAAAAGAGGCAATCCCGCTGTTACGACAGTTGATTGATCGTGCGGAGAACATTTCTTGCTGGCGTTTGCTTGCCACAGCTTATGGCAAGGCAGGCCAAATTGGGCTTGCGTCATGGGCTTTAGCCGAAGAGGCTTATGATATGGAAGACTTTGTCAGTGCCAAAAATCATGCTAACCGAGCCGCAAAGCAAGATCTCCAAGACCAACGCGCAACTAGCCGTGTGCGTGATATCCTCGCACAGGTTAACGAACCAAAACGGTAACTATTCAGCCAAACACCGTAAGGATAACCTCAGTTCGGGATAAGAGAGAGGCATGGCATCTCCACCCACTGTCATACCGGAAGCTAGAAAATAGCAGCGAGCGTAAGCGAGTGCCCTATTTTCTTGCTGTCCGGTACCCATGAGCACAGGTATACTGGGTACCGGACGATAAGATTTTCTAAAGGACTCACGATGT
>JBAWWF010000179.1:0-2946 GCA_037146895.1 Alphaproteobacteria bacterium
TGCTTATGATAGATCAATCACTGGGGTTGTGCGAGCTCTTCAAGTGCATCAGCTTGGTATGCAAGATACTGCGTACCAACAATCTGTGGTAAAAGAAGGCATTTTTTATGGAGGGGGAGGCGAGGAAGACTATGGTGCTTTGGTGACGCGGTTTCTGGGGCGAGAGTCTACAAAAAAACTCTTTGTTGACTTGTTTATTCCCGCGGCCAACCTGGTGAATGACATGAAGTACCTAATTACTCGCACAAAACCTGAAGCTCTTCTCCGAGCAGAGCAGGAAGAGGAAGAGAAAAAAATGCGCAGTATGATGGCGGTTGGCGATGTAGCTGCCTCTGCTATTGCAGACAATGATATTTTAGTCGGCAAAAAAATTGATGAGAAAAGTGTCACCTATAACTTTGATACGGGTGGCGTGGCTGTAATGTATGAAAATGAAGGTGGAGCTGTTCTACACAGGAATGCTGGGGTTAGTGCTGGTTTTGCGGGGGCT
This sequence comes from Alphaproteobacteria bacterium, assembly GCA_037146895.1. Classification (GTDB taxonomy): domain Bacteria; phylum Pseudomonadota; class Alphaproteobacteria; order Paracaedibacterales; family JBAWWF01; genus JBAWWF01. The sequence goes on from JBAWWF010000179.1 coordinate 491, forward strand.
GTGGTTAAATATTACAAGCTTGATCCTGAAAAGATTAACACGAGTGGGCCTGTTTCTGCTGATGCAATTAGAAAGCAAATTTCGAAGAATAATCTACGTTATTCCGTTCTAAGACTTAAAAGTATTGAAGATATTAAAACCACTGAAGCCAAGCTTAGCAAACCAGGAACTATTCTCGTTTCTTTAGGTGAGCCTGAAGAAAATGGATTGTTTGTGTACGCTTTAAGCAATACGTACGAAAACAATAATAAACCTGTCTTCAAAATGGTTGTAAAACCTAGTGGTAAGAATACAATCAAGGATTCCTTTGGATTCCACGAACCCGAAAAAACGACCTATATTGTCCAGTCCATTTCTGAATATCTACAATCCTTCGGTGAAGGAGGGATGGTAGATGTAGGGCCAAAGCAAAAATGGCTAATCACCATTTTGGATAAGACATCTGATGTTTATAAGGCCTTTGTCGATGCTGAAATTATTGAAGAAGCACAGTTGGGTGGTGTTGCAAGAAACCATTTTAAAACTATAAAAATTCCATACTCTTCTAAAGGTGATGTGTATTTGAAGGCTTATAAATCTTATGACGACAGCAAAGAAACACAAAATCCGGTCTGTGTGAAACTTCCTAAGAACGCCTCGACAGCAGTGGCTTTGAAGGATTTGCTAGATTGGCAGAAGGATGGTTACTTCCATGTTATTGATTCGTATGTGTTTTATATAAAAACGAGAGGTGGCAGGCCTGAAATTAAGCAATTGAACAACTATGGTCTAGTACAAAGTCAGGAAATAGTCGAAAAATTAGCTGCTCTTAATGATCAGGTGCTGAAAGCACTTAAACAAGGGTAAAAGAAGGTTCCCAGGGCTAAATAGCCCTGGTGAACATTTACTAAGTGCTTGCGAACTGCATAAGATAGCGGTACAATCTAACTTCACCTTTACCTGGGCACGTTAGTTTTTTCTGTTCTTAGAGAGTTGTATATGCACACAGTCAGTACAAAACAGGCACTTTTGTTTATTTGCAGGATGGTGCGGTCGTTTCCGGTTGCTATCACTGTGATGTTCGCATTGTCGGTGGTGTGGGCGATTTCCATCTCAGTCACGCCCTATCTCATTAAGGTTATTTTGAACCGGGTCGCGGAATTGCCTGCGGGAGAGAATCTTTTTACATACCTAATGGTCCCTGTTGCTATCTATATAGCATTAGAATTGTTGATGCAGAGTATGTATCGCTTGGGCGACTATTTTCGTGGCATCAAAATGTTTCCCAATTTGCGTAGACGAATAAGCAGCTCAATTTTTGATCAATTATTAGGTCACAGTCATCATTACTATCAGAATAACTTTGCCGGCAGCCTTGCCAATAAAGTCAGTGATCTAGCAATGAATATCCCTGAGATTGTTGAACTAGCTATCCAGAACCTATTTGGCCATTCTTTAGCGCTTTTTATTGCGGTATACACTCTTTGGCTAGTTAACGTCAAATTTGCTTTGGTGCTGGTAATCTGGGCGATAGCTTTCCTCGTGGTGTCACTTTTTTTTGCAAAAAGACTGGCCAGTCTGGCCAATATATGGTCCAGTGTTGGATCAAGCGTTGTCGGGAAAATTGTTGATGCCCTGGGCAATATGCTGTCGGTCCGGTTATTTGCCAGGCAGGCCAAAGAGAGAACATTCCTGAATGTCACTCTCGCAGAATCAGTTCGTGCAGAACAAAATCTTGACTGGACTTTTTTCTATATCTGGGTTTTTTACGGTTACTCTTTTGTTCTTATGCAGGGTGTTAGTTTATACTTTCTCATACAAGGAAGACAGCAGGGGATTATTTCCATTGGTGATTTTGCCCTTATCCTTACGCTCAATAATGCTATTGCGGAATTCTTGTGGCGTTTTGCCCAAGATTTAGCGGATTTTGCAAAAAAAATAGGACGGGTGACGCAAGCTTTAGAGGTTACAACAGAACCGTACGAACTAGTTGATGCGCCTGAGGCACAAGACCTAATTGTCCATAAGGGCCAGATCGCTTTCGAGGGCGTACATTTTCAGTACAAGGGCACTGAGGCGTTGTTCGATCAGCTGTCGGTTAGCATTGAGCCTGGGCAAAAGGTCGGCCTGGTGGGCTATTCGGGTGGCGGCAAGACAACATTCGTGCATCTGATTCTGCGGCTGTTTGAGGTAACCGGCGGCCGCATCTTAATCGACGGGCAAGATATTCGGGCAGTTACGCAAAAGAGCCTGCGCCAGGCGATTGGCATGATCCCCCAGGATCCGTCCCTTTTTCATCGCACGCTCATGGACAACATTCGTTATGGGCGCGAGGAGGCCAGCGACGAAGAGGTCATGGAGGCTGCCAAGCGTGCTCATGCGCATGAGTTTATTGCGGCTCTGTCCGATGGATATCAGTCACTGGTGGGAGAGCGCGGGGTCAAGCTCTCGGGTGGGCAGCGGCAACGCATTGCTAT
>JBAWWF010000180.1:0-2924 GCA_037146895.1 Alphaproteobacteria bacterium
TATCTACCTTAACGATCGCTAAAGATAAAATTCGCGATATCATTGGCCCTGGCGGTAAGGTAATTCGGGAAATTTGTGAGACAACTGGAACTAAGATCGATATTCAAGATGATGGAACAGTTAATATCGCGTCCGTTGATGCTAAGGGAATAGAAGCTGCTCTAGAAATGATTCGGGCAATTGCCTTCGAGCCAGAGGTTGGCACAGTATATACCGGCAAGGTTGTGAAAATTATGGAGTTTGGGGCTTTTGTTAATTTTATGGGTAATCGCGATGGCTTAGTACATATTAGTGAGTTGTCAGAGAGCCGCGTTAACCGCGTTGAGGAGATTGTTAAGGTGGGCGATGTTGTTCAGGTTAAGTTTACTGGTTTTGATGATCGTGGTAAGGTAAAGTTGACCATGAAGGGGTTAGGGGTATAGGACTCTTGTCATAAACTCTATAGCGAAGGTCGTGCTCATGAAGCCTTTAAAAACACTAACAATTTCTCATCGGGATGTTTTGCCGTTGGTTGAGGGAGGTAAGGGTATCTCCATAACTAATGGTGAGAGCGCAGGTGCTTGGGCTGCTGCGGATGGGGTTGGTACATTCTCTGCGGTCAATGCCGACAGCTATGATGATGCTGGTAACATTATACCGATGGTCTATGGGGGTAAAACCCGCCGTGAACGCCATCATGAATTAATTGATTTCGCCATTCAAGGTGGCATAACGCACGCACGCATTGCCCACGAACGCTCTAACGGTCGCGGGCGTATCCATATGAATGTTTTGTGGGAGATGGGGGCTGTGGAACCCATCCTTCATGGCGTTTTGTCACAAGTAAAAGGTCTCGTCCATGGCGTGACGTGTGGCGCGGGTATGCCTTATAAGCTCGCAGAAATCTGTCATGAATACGGCGTTCAGTATTACCCCATAGTTTCTTCGGCACGGGCTTTTCGTATTTTATGGAAGCGTTCGTATCACCGTCTCGCTGAAGGTCTGGGTGGGGTTGTTTATGAAGATCCTTGGCTTGCGGGTGGCCACAATGGACTTTCCAACAGCGAAGATCCTTTGGTGCCTGAGGCTCCTTACCAGCGGGTTTTGGCTCTGCGAGAAGTTATGCGTGAAATTGGTGGTTTAGATAATGTTCCCATTATTATGGCTGGTGGTGTTTGGTGGCTCTCAGAGTGGCAGGATTGGATTGATAGTGCGGAACTAGGGCCGATAGCTTTTCAATTTGGTACGCGGCCGTTGCTGACCCAGGAAAGCCCTATCTCCGATACCTGGAAAAAAAGGCTTTTGACACTTAAAGAAGGCGACATCCAACTCAATCGCTTTAGTCCCACGGGCTTTTATTCTTCGGCAGTGCGCAATCCGTTCTTTTTTGAACTGCAACAACGAGCACAACAACAGGTTTCTTATCGCACACAAAGTGAGGAGGAGTTTGTTGCCGCGCTAGCCATTGGTGCTAGAGGACGCAACATATACTTAACCCCACAGGATCATGTGCGTGCTTGTGAATGGATGGCGCAAGGGTTTACGGCGGCAATGCGAACGCCTGACCATACTGTGATTTTTGTGACGCCAGAAAAAGAGCAGCAAATTGTCGTTGATCAAATCAATTGCATGGGGTGTTTGTCTGCGTGTCTCTTTAGCAACTGGGCGCAAAATGAGGAAGGGACAACCGGACGCAAGGCCGATCCGCGTTCTTATTGCATTCAGAAAACGCTGCAAGAAATTAGCCACACGGATGATGTTGACAATCAATTAATGTTTGCTGGCCATCAGGCGTATCGATTTGGAAGCGATCCTTTCTACGCCAATGGCTTTGTGCCTACGGTGCAACAGCTAGTCGAGCGCATCCAAACCGGATGGTGACATATTATGTTGGGTAGTTACAAATAACCTTCTAAAACATCTTTAAAGACACCTTTAAAGTGCTATATTTAGTAATGAAGACTTTGAGGAGGTTAATCCGTGACCCATATTATTTTAACCAATGTAATGGCAAGCATTACAGAATTTAAAAAACACCCTATGGCTACTGTGATGGAAGCAGAGGGGGAACCAATTGCTATTCTCAATAGAAATGAGCCCGTTTTTTACTGTGTTCCTACAAAAATGTTTGAGGCCATGATGGATGTTTTTGAGGATATACATCTTGCTCAAATTGTTCGTGACAGGGCTGGGGAGGAAGAAATTAAAGTCGACGTAAATGATTTATAGTCTAGCTTTCCTAAAATCCGCGAAGAAAGAATGGGATAATTTAAGTCCAGATATAAAAAAACAACTAAAAAATAAACTGGTCAAACGGTTAGAATCCCCCCACGTTGCCAAGGATAAATTAACTGGTTTAGAGAATTGTTATAAGATCAAACTCAGGGCATCTGGGTATAGGCTGGTATATTGTGTGTTCGAGAAGCGAGTTGTGATACAAGTTATTGTCATTGGCAAAAGAGAAAGATCAGAAGTTTATAAAACAGCTCGTGATCGTCTGGCTACTAGATCAGGAAGATAGTTACGAATGTTAAGCTGGATTGCAGACTATTTTGTGTGCAATCTTATGGAGCAAATCATAAAATGGTTCAAAAAGGTGGTTTTACGTAAAAAACCAACGCTTAAAACATATCTGATAAAGTTATTGCTGTTCACGAAGTTTATTGATTTAAATTTTACCTCGTATTTTTGGTTGGCAACTACCGAAAATACGAGGTAAAATTAGGTAGTAGATTGGGTGGAGGTAGCAACAATGATCCAGAGAGAGCATTATTTACGACAGATTAAAGAAGCCTTTGAGATGCATTCTGTGTGCGCGCTTCTCGGTCCCCGTCAATGTGGTAAGACGACCCTTGCTAAACAATATGCTAAAGATTTGTCATCTTTCCATGTATTTGACTTAGAGAATCCACAAGATTTGGCTATGCTGGCTTCTCCTTCCATAA
>JBAWWF010000181.1:0-2901 GCA_037146895.1 Alphaproteobacteria bacterium
GGTCTTCGTTGGATTCGGAACTTTTTGTGCTGTTAATAAAGCTAGTCGCGAAGGTCGCAACCCGCGTACAGGAGAGGCTATCAAGATTCCAGCATCAACTCAACCAAAGTTCCGCGCTGGTAAAACGTTAAAAGACACTATTAACGTTTAATAGGAACTAGAAATCAAAAGTCAGGAATCAGTAAGAAATTCTTACCTGATTCCTGATATCTGATTTCTGAGTCCTGAATAGTGCGCATGACAAATAGCCACTGCTAGTGCGTCAGCAGCATCAGCCTCGACCGCACCACATCCCTTCAACAAACGCTGCACCATCATTGCAACTTGCGCTTTGTCCGCATGACCAACCCCGACAACGGACTTTTTGACACGGTTAGCCGCGTACTCTCCTACAATAAGCCCCGCCGCAGCTGGAGCTAATAGAACAACGCCGCGCGCCATACCCAATTTAAGCGTTGAGTTCGGGTTTTTATTTACGAAGGTCTCTTCTAGGGCAGCTTCTTGCGGTTGATATTGTGCAATTACCGCAACTAGGCCAGCATATAATTGTGCAACACGAGTGCCCAAATCATCTTCGCTGCGTGAGCGCACAACGCCATGCGCTACATATACCAACTGCTGCTTTGCGCTTTCAATAATTCCCCATCCAGTGGTTCGCAACCCTGGATCAAGCCCTAGTATGCGTGTCATTAATTATCTCCTTTGCTTATATTAAGACCCTAAACTAAATTTTCTCAATTGCATTTTTCCTCATTCAGGCTTAAATATAAAATAGGGTAACTATTCAGATCTGTTGTTTCTAATGGAAGAGACTGGATTGCCACGGCTGCTAACGCAGCCTCGCAATGACGAATGGATAACAAACACCTGATTCGTCATTGCGAGCGAAGCGTGGCAATCCAGGAATCCTTCATCCTCACGATGTTTGAGTATGACTTGGGTGGTTACAAGATAAGTAGAATAGTATCCCAATGGTGGGTGCTTTTTCTTTAGTTAATATTTGTTTTTTAAGAACGAGATCACATGACCGAGATTCGTAACATTGCCATTATTGCCCACGTTGACCATGGGAAGACAACACTTGTCGATGGGCTATTAAAGCAAAGCGGCGCCTTTCGCGCCAACCAACAAGTGGCTGAACGTGCCATGGACTCCAACGATCTTGAGCGCGAACGCGGCATTACCATTCTCGCCAAGTGTACCTCCATCATGTGGCGTGACACGCGTGTTAACGTCGTTGACACTCCTGGACATGCTGACTTTGGCGGCGAGGTTGAGCGAATCCTTTCGATGGTTGATGGTGTTATCGTTCTTGTCGATGCTGCTGAAGGACCGATGCCGCAAACTAAGTTTGTCCTTGCGAAGGCCCTCAAACTTGGCCTACGCCCCATTGTCGTGATCAATAAAATTGACCGCAGTGATGCACAAGCAGATGTCGTCCTCAATCAAGTTTTTGACCTATTTGTCCTGCTGGAAGCAACAGATGCCCAGCTTGATTTTCCGATACTATACGCTTCAGGTCGCAACGGCTGGGCTGTGCGCGACATTCATGATGAACCCAAAGACTTGAGTCCCCTCATGGACCTGGTTGTGGACTTTGTACCAGCTCCCATCGTCGAAAAAGACGCCCCCTTCCGCATGCTGGTAACGACACGTGAATATGACCCGTATTTAGGTTGTATTCTCACAGGTCGCATTCACTCAGGCACCCTAAAGCCAAACATGACCCTCAAAGCCTTGACACACGATAGTCAGGTTGTCGAGCAGGCGCGCGTTACCAAGGTACTAGGGTTTCGCGGTTTAGAAAGAACGCCCCTCGACATCGCAGAAGCTGGCGACATCATTATGGTTGCGGGGTTCCAGGAAGCAACGGTTGCTTACACTCTCGCAGCACTAGAGGCAACCGCCGCCCTTGCAGCACAGCCGATTGATCCACCTACACTGGCTATGACATTTTCGGTGAATGATTCACCGCTCGCTGGGCGTGAGGGGACAAAACTAACATCGCGCGTTTTAGGTGATCGCCTTGCCCGCGAAGCACTGGGAAATGTTGCCATTTATATTACCCAAAGCGAAGATAAGGATGCTTTTGAAGTCGCTGGTCGCGGTGAGCTCCAGCTCGGTGTTTTGATTGAAACGCTGCGCCGTGAAGGCTTTGAGCTTTCCATCAGCCGCCCACGCGTACTCTACCGCACTGATGAAAACGATAAAAAACTTGAGCCGATTGAAGAAGTCCACATCGACGTTGATGATGAATTTACGGGCGTGGTTGTAGAGGCGATGAACCAGAGAAAGTCGGAGATGCAGGACATGCGCCCCTCCGGTGGCGGTAAGACTCGCCTGATCTTTCTCACACCTTCACGCGGCCTCATTGGCTATCATGGTCTGTTTTTAACGCAAACCAGAGGCACTGGCATTATGAGTCGCCTCTTCCACGGGTATGCTCCTTATCGTGGCACTATTGAGGGAAGACACAACGGTGTCCTGATTGCCAATAGCGATGGCGAAGCAGCGGCCTATGCGCTGTGGAACCTAGAGCCCCGCGGGATTCTGTTTATTTCTCCAGGTACGGTGGTTTATGCCGGCATGATCATTGGCGAACACAGCCGTGAGAATGACCTAGAGGTGAATCCATTAAAGGCTAAGCAATTGACCAACTTTCGAGCTGCGGGCAAGGATGAGGCAATGCGCCTGACTCCGCCACGCATCTTGACGCTAGAGCAGGCTATTGCTTACATCGAATCTGATGAGCGCGTCGAAGTAACGCCCAAAAGCATCCGCCTGCGCAAAGCTTTTCTCGACCCCAACGAGCGGAAGCGTTCGGAGAGAAAGCGCGACGAGTAGGTAAATATTCCTGGATTGCTTCGCTGCGCTCGCAATGACGGCGTGGAGACCAGTAAT
>JBAWWF010000182.1:0-2850 GCA_037146895.1 Alphaproteobacteria bacterium
CAAAATAATTACTCATTATGTCAGATTTGCAGCATTTATTAATACGCGCATTTGAGCCAGAGAGAGTGTCTGGTACCAAGGAAATGGGTGAAGGTCACGCTTTCTAGTGGAGGGGGGGGGGGGGGGGATGGCCCTGGGTGGCCTGTTTTAAAATTTTCCCAGATAATCTTTTTTTTTGAGGAAAACATAAAGATATCTGGATTGCTTTAGGGTTACGTTTTTACTTCGCCGCTTCTTTTGCCGCAGTCTCCGCAGGCTTAGCTTCTTCTGCTTTAGCATCTGCCTTGACTTCTGACTTACCATCAGCCTTAGCTTCTGTTTTTGGATCAGCCATCGGCTTACCATCAAGACCGAAACGCTCGATCTTAGCTTCTTTTATATCAGACTGAATGACTTCAGACGCCTCTTGAGGTGCAATTGCGCCCTTGAGCTCTTCTTTAATAGCCTCGAAAGGTGGCGGAGTCATTGGTCGCTTGTCATCGATACGGAAGATAGCAAAACCTCTCTTACCAATTTTCACAGGCTCGAGCACGTTAGTTGCCTTTGCAGACCCCATCAACTTTTTGATCTGCTCTTCTGTCAAATCAATAGCTTGCTGTAGATCAGGCTCACGTACCCATGTTCCATAGCTACCGCCATTGTCCTTTGTCATTTCATCAATGGACACATCTTTAGCGACTGCGGCAAAATCTTCACCCTTCTTCAAGCGAGCAGCAGCCTTAATAGCTTCATCTTTTGTTGCCGTTAAGATAATCCGTAGCATCAGCTCTGACTTGCCCTTTGGCATTAACTTGATGAGTTCGTCATATTTAGGACGCAGCTTCTCATCTGTTAAGCTCTTATAAACTTTGTCATCCAGATAAGACTTTTGCACCATAGCGCGTTGGCACTCTTCAACCTTTTTCTTAACATCATCCCGCTTGTCAACGCCAGCCTTCAAAGAATTTTGCCAAACAACCTCTAGGCTAACTTCTCTTTCCAGAAGCGCTTTGAAAGCCTGTGGATTAGCAATAAATTTATTAAATGGTGCTTGCGATTGTACCTGTGCAGGTAAGTTCTCATAAGCCTTACGTAGATCACCTATAGTGATTTTCTTGCCGTTGACATTAGCAACGACGAGGTCGTCTTTGACATCAGCTGTAGGTTGAGCAGCATTAGCATCCTTATTAGCTGATTCAGGAACCGCTTTATCATCAGTTGCTTTTGGTGCATCAGCAACTTTTTTATCTGTCTCTGCACCAGTCCCTGCAAAGGCAAGACCCGTACTTAAAATCAGGCCTAGAGCCACCTGCTTCGTAAAAAATAGCTTCATTATTGTATTCCCTTCCGTTAAAAACTAGTTCGTTGTAACAAGTGAGGCTTGTCGCTAACCCAAACTATTGTGTATTATATAGAATAGAATTAAGTTGCGAGCAAGGATCAATTCGTTACACCATGTAAGGTGAAGGTTGATAATAATCGCTGTATCGGTCCCACACAAAGGTTTTGAGGCAAAATGTTCACTAAGTTCTTAAAGAAATTTCTTGGCTCCGCTAACGAACGTATGATCCGTCGTTATCAAAAAATAGTACCCAGCATCAACCAATTGGAGCCGGCAATTGCTGCTCTAACGGATGATCAATTGCGCGAACGCACAGCATGGTTGAAGAACCGGCTTGCCCAGGGCGAAAGTCTTGACGATATTCTCGTCGATGCCTTTGCCACAGTCCGTGAAGCTTCCAAGAGAACGCTCGGTATGCGTCCTTTTGACGTTCAGCTCGTCGGCGGCATGATCCTGCACCATGGCATAATCTCCGAAATGAAGACAGGTGAAGGAAAAACGCTGGTCGCAACCTTGCCTATTTACCTCAATGCCCTTACTGGCAAAGGGGTACATTTGGTTACTATTAACGATTATCTCGCCCAACGCGACTCTAACTGGATGGGGCAAATCTATCGTTTCTTGGGGCTAACTGTTGGTTGCATTGTGCATGGCCTTAGCGATCAAGAGCGACGCGAAGCTTATGCTGCTGATGTAACCTATGGAACCAATCACGAGTTCGGATTCGATTACTTGCGTGACAACATGAAGTTTAGCCTTGATGAAATGGTTATGCGCCCCTTCAACTACGGCATTGTTGACGAAGTTGATAGCATCCTCGTTGACGAAGCTAGAACACCACTGATCATATCAGGGCCGGCCGAAGATTCTTCCCAGCTTTATGCGCAAATTAATGTTCTTATACCATTGTTGACAGCGGAAGAGTTTGAGAAAGACGAAAAGAACCGTTCTGTCATGTTGACTGAAGCTGGCGTTGAGCGTATCGAGCAATTGCTAGTAGATGCAGGGTTAATGCGTGGCCACAGCCTTTATGATGTGCATAACATCTCTCTTGTGCACCATGTTAATCAAGCATTGCGCGCTCATAAACTCTTTACCCGTGACGTTGATTACATCGTCAAGGACAAGAAAGTCATCATTATCGATGAGTTTACAGGTCGCATGATGGACGGTCGTCGTTACTCAGAAGGTTTGCACCAGGCCCTCGAAGCCAAGGAACTTGTAACTATTGAGGTAGAAAACCAAACGCTGGCTTCAATTACTTACCAAAACTTTTTCCGTCTCTATAGTAGGCTCTCTGGCATGACTGGCACAGCTATGACTGAAGCCTCCGAATTTGAGGAGATTTATAAACTAGCTGTGGCAGAAGTTCCCACTAACGTTGGCGTCAACCGCATCGATCACGATGATGAGGTTTATTTAACAGCCAAGGAAAAGTACGAGGCAGTTATCAGCACTATCCGTGAATGTGCACAGCGCAAGCAGCCTGTTCTGGTCGGCACCACAAGCATCGAGAAATCAGAGCTGCT
>JBAWWF010000183.1:0-2825 GCA_037146895.1 Alphaproteobacteria bacterium
TGTAGATGGCTGGATAAGGCTTGCCGTGGTAGTACACATCCCCCCCTTTGCTTTGGTATGCTTGTGCAATCTTGCCAGCGCAAATGATTTTGTCTGTGCCATACATAACATGAACGTCGGGATTAGCACACAGTGCGGGGATCTTGCGTGAGCTTGCTGCATCGAGAATAATTTCGTAATCATCCACTGTGTCCATAGGATTCAGTGTCCCAGTAATCAGTAAAAAATCAGCAGTGCGGACATCGTTTGCTTCGATGTAAAGATCTAGGCCCTCAAATATTGTACGATCGCGGGGTGGACCCATATGGTAGAATTTGTTACCAAGGTTTTGATGCCAAGGCGTTGAACGATTACGAAGTGCTTGATGGCAATCTTCCCCAGATGTATAGATGTCACCATAGTTTGTTGCGGCAAGGCCTAACTCGGCAAGCTTTTGCTTAGCTATGCTCAGGCGCCGTGGTGCATTGGATAATAAAAGAGTTTTCTTCTTGTTTTCTTGTAACCATTTTAATGCGTCTAATACATCCGGGTATAAGGCAACCCCATTATGAATGACTCCCCATATATCAATGAGAAATCCATCATAGGATGCGGCGACTTCCTTAAGACTTTGCAAATATTGAGGTGCACTCATGAGTTATTCCTTTCATTGTTTCACGTGAAACATAAAAAATATAGTGGTGTGGTACAGATTCTTCGTCTAGGTCTTCTGTAATTTGGTAATAATATCGTCCATTTGTTCAAAAGTCCCAAAATGGATCGTCAGGGTGCCACCTTTACGGCCAATCTTGACAACTGTTTTGAGTCCCAGGACTTGGGTGAGATTTTGGCTAATTTCTAGCTCTTGCACTGTATGTTCGTTTTCAACAAGCATAGATTTCGTTGTTGTTTCTTTAACCTTCTGCTCAACCATACGTACGTTCATTCCTTCGAGAAGAATCCGGTCGACTAGTGTTTCCGGATTGGGATGTGATAAAAGAGCACGCGCATGACCAGCAGTTATTTTGCCTTCACTTACTAGTTTTTTGATGGACTCAGGAAGCTGTAGCAAACGTACGGTATTCGCAATATGACTACGGCTTTTGCCGATAACTTTAGCAAGCTGCTCCTGGGTATAGCTAAATTCCTCAATCAGTCTTTGAAATCCCTCAGCTTCTTCGATTGGATCAAGATTATGCCGTTGAACATTTTCAATAATAGCTAATTCTAGGGATTCACTATTAGAGCATTCCCGCACAATAACGGGGACTTCCTCAAGATTGAGTGTTTTTGCAGCGCGCCAGCGGCGTTCACCGGCAATTATCTCGTAATTATCCTTATCTTGTGGGTGTGGCCTAACAAGAAGTGGTTGCAAAATTCCCTTTTCGCGAATCGAATTAACCAAGCTTTCAAGATCATCAGAGCTAAATCGTTGCCGCGGTTGATGTGGGTTTGGCTTTAATCTAAAGGTTTTTAAATGCGTCATTTCACCAGCAATAGCTGACGGCGTAGGCGCAGACGATTCTTGAAAAAGCGCATCTAAGCCGCGCCCTAAGCTTTCTTTGCGGTGTGTAGAATTAGTCATCGATACCTCCTTCTCGTTTTAATATTTCGCGGGCTAGATTCATATATGCCTTCGATCCTTGGGAACGAAAATCATAAATTAAGACAGGCTTACCATAAGATGGAGCCTCACTGACCTTGCTATTGCGTGGAATCATTGTATCAAAGACTTTTTCTTTTAAAAACCCCCGAACATCATTAGCAACCCGTTCAGATAAAGAATTACGTTTATCAAACATAGTTAATAGGACACCATAAAGGACAAGGTCCTTGTTTCGCGATTGCTTTACCCGTTCAAGCGAAGATAGAAGGTAGCTGAGGCCTTCTAAAGCATAATATTCACATTGCAGTGGAACCAGGACAGCATCCGCAGCTACAAGGGCATTCAACGATAACAAGCCCATTGAAGGCGGGCAATCAATGAATATGTAATCAAGCATGGATTTATAAGGATGAAGTGCTTCTTTTAAGCGCGATTCACGACGTTCAACATTTACCAATTCAATCTCGGCTCCAATAAGATCAATTGAAGCCGGCAAAATACTCAATCCAGGTATGCTGGTTTTTTGCAAAACTTGCGCTACTGTGTATTGCTCAATTAAAAGACCATAAGTACTGAGGACGCGCTGGTGCTTAAAAATACCCAGACCTGTCGATGCATTTGATTGTGGATCAAGATCGACAATCAAGACCTTTTTTCCAACCGCAGCAAGTGCTGTCGCTAAGTTAATAGTTGTCGTCGTCTTGCCAACGCCGCCCTTCTGGTTGGCAACAGTAATAATCTTTCCCATTCTACGTTTTCCTTTTTACATTGCTCATCGCCAAGATAGCACTATCTGGGTGAGTGATACTTGGAGTGCTTTCCCAATCAAAATCCCACTGAGTCAAAGCTAGGGGAATTTCTTTATCAAGTTGGTTTTTGTTTTTATGGAGCAAATAACTAATTTGTGTTTCACGTGAAACATTCGGTCCTAAAGATAAAATGTAAGCGACCGAACCGAGAGCCCGTGAAGTAATAATGATATCCTCATTTTGTGACTCGGTCTGCTTTTTGATGTTATCTTCAATGCGCCCATGAATAACTTTAGCAGACAGACCGAGAGTATGGATAATATGCTCTAAAAAAACGATTTTTTTCTGATTTGACTCAAATAGTAAAACTAGATTGGGAGTCAGGATCGATAAAATAAGCCCAGGGAAACCAGCGCCAGACCCCAAATCAAAAATTACTGACCGAGGGGAGGGAATACACTTTACTAGCTGAGCGCTGTCCGTTGCATGCC
>JBAWWF010000184.1:0-2824 GCA_037146895.1 Alphaproteobacteria bacterium
TAATGATGATCGGCGGAATTTATTACAGTAGTATGGACTATGACGCAGCAAAGCCATTTATATTTTTTGGAGCTAAACGTAATGATGCTAGTGCTTTATGGTTATTGAATTGTCTATGGCGTAACAAAGAGTTAGATGCGTCTAAGGAGTTAGGAGAGTATTTTCTGACTAAAGCACTTGAACTGGGAAGCCCAGAGGCTAAATACTATACAGAGGACGGCTAGGCTTAGCGTTGAGCTCTCAACCTAGGTGGTGGTAGTAGATCAAGCGGGTTACCTACTTGATCTACCGGAACCTGGATGTATTTTAGAATGCCTGGCCCAATTAACGTAGGAGAAGCAATGGCACTATCAAGGCCGAACTTATGTCGTCGATCTCCATAATCAGAGAATTTTTTCACATAAAATGTTCTTAACTTGGATTGACTTATATCAGGACGATAGGAGGAGGCAATGATAAAGAACCCAAGGTTCTCTGATACTATGTCTTGCTCCACTCCTTCAGGTAATATTATACCTTTAAGCATCCCAACAATATTAGCTTTAGCAGCCTCTAAGTTTTCTAAGAATACGGACAGCGTTGGGGAACATACGTCACAAATATCGTGCTTGCTAGCGATATGAAAAATAATTTCGTGAATCTTTTTGACTTGTCCATTTTTATGGTCAAGAATATTGTGGATAGCTGCACATAGGTTGTAGTATGGTTTTTTTTCTTTTTTAATTATATTCATATAGTCTGCAGCTAAATAAGCAATCAACCACTGTTCACTGTGATAGAAATAGGTACCAAAATTGCTGTCTTTTTCATCGTATTTTTTGTTGTTTATAAGATCAGTGGTATGTATTCTAAAATCATCGAGAATATTATCGTATGCTACCTTGGGGATTGCATAATTCTTTAATAACACGCCCTCCATTACTTGTTGTGGTTGTATAACTCCGATTTTTATTTGGAAATTTTGGCCTTCTATTTTATGTTCAGCCGGTAACGATCTTTTCCCTAACCCACTAAGAAAAACAACCTTATTTTCTGATATCCCTCGAGGTGATATGTCCGGTATGTATCCATCTTCACATTTTATCTGCCCCTCATTGTTCTCATAGATAATTGAAATAGCAGGCACAACCACATTATGCTCATCGGTCTTAAAAAAAACTGTGTTCACACCTTCTATATCATTCCCAACCTCCCTTAGTATCTTATGGACGGGAGCAAAATCTACTTCTGTAAAATTTGCTTCTGGAGCTGGTTTGAACAGAATTTTAAAATTATTGCGCCAACGCCATTTTTCTTCAGGGCCAACGCTGCTAAGTCGATAAGATCCTTCATCTATCTCGATCTTTTGTTCTTCTGGTGAGGTTACTTGCGAATGTAAGGCTAATGCTGCTGGTAATTGATGTGGTGCTATTGCACGTTGCCTTACGGCTCTGGGCTGAGGAAGAAGAGCTTGGACTCCAGGATTAATGGTTTTAAGCTTTTCTATGAGTTGCTGTGAGCCTTCTTTAGTATTGAGCATCAGCAAAACTCCCTCCTGAGCTCCTAATTTTTCAATCGCTAGAGGGGAGTCCTTTATGTACAATTTCTTAATTAGCATAGCTGCTATTCTTAGGCGTTGTTCTACTATTATATTAATGATTAGACTTACATTGTCCTCGCTAAATATATCTTGATTATCATGAATTTCCCCTACGCGAAGTTTTTTTTTGGGTGGCTCTTCAGCAGAATATCCGTATTGGGTGTTCAGGGCACAAAACGTTACTAATATTAGTAGTAGCGACAATAAAAATGTATGATATTTTTTACAAAGTAAGTTCATTTCATAATCTTTATGTTTAAAAATCTCTTATTATATAATCCCCTAACTTATTTAATAATTAGTTAAGTTTGAAGTGGCTCAGTTCTGGTTAGCGTTCAGGTAAGCTGGACGTAAACTAGTGAGTTTTTATCTGATTGAATAACAAAATATACAGTAAAAACCTGTGTCCTTGGCAAAATTCTATCTCACTATATTGCGAGCCCAATTCACCAAACGTTTATTTTGAGCACTCAACAGAGGCAATATATAAATGCGACCCATCTTTGTTTATGGTGATCTCATAATCAGTAATGAATCTGTTAATGTGCTGGTATAGAGGCCTTTTCTTGTTAACTAGCATCATTAGAAAGATAGCCATATCACGCCAATCATCTGAATCCTTTTTTAATCCAGGAACACAAAACGTACTGTGTATCTTTTTTTCCAGTGCGTCATCGGTTTCAGAGTGAGTAAGGGAAAAATTCCATAGTGCTATAGCAAGCGTTAGTGCTTGTTTTTCCTCTTCGTATGTCGTCGTCGCATCTAGCAGCTCCTCTGCATATTATATGATAACCTCGGACATTTTAACCGATCCAACTTCTTCCGACCTACCAAATATTATGGCATTGTCGGCATGCCGCTGCTTAACTCTCTGTATGAAAGAATCTGGTACTTGGTAGTCTTTGTCATACTCTATGGTATCCATATTTAAGCAGCATTTTTTATACTTTTTGCCACTGCCGCACGCACAAAGGTCATTACGCCCCAGCTTTTTCATACCAGCGTGGTTGGATTGTAAGTGGTTTACGATTGCCATATCTGTCACCATTTGCAAGTTGAGTGATTATATACAAAGCATATTTCTCTAATGCCGTAATGTTGTCAATAAACAATTAGAGATAATCTATACAGGATGTGCTCAATATGAGCTAGCTAAAGTGCTCTATAAGGAGGGAAAAATTGCAGAAGCAAAGTAATTACTCACCCATCCCTAGGGTGATGATGTTATCCCGATAGGAATGGTGA
>JBAWWF010000185.1:0-2818 GCA_037146895.1 Alphaproteobacteria bacterium
CTTGTTGGCTGGATTTTGTGGGGATGAGGGTGAGGAGATGGGGGAGTTGTTGGGTGAGGGTGGGTAAGTTGCGATCAGCTTTAGCTATCTTCTCTGGCAAATCTATTATATCCCAATTTGTATCAGAATTAAGAGATTGAATAAGAGATTCGACAGCTTTGTCACTATTAATCTTTCCTAATATTTCAGCTACTCTTTTGCACACTTTAGGGTCTTTATCTTGGAGTAATTGAATAAGAAGTTCGACAGCTTTGTCACTATTAATCTTTCCTAATATTTCTGCCGCCCTCCTACTGACACTAGAGTCCTTGTCTTTGAGAGCTTGAACAAGAATCTCGATAGCTTTGTCACTGTTGTTTTTCCCTAATATCTCTATTATCCTTCTTCTTGCGTTAGGATCTTTATCTTTGAAACCCTCAATTAGAGGCTCTATGATTTTTTCAGTATTAATCTTTCCTAATACTTTTGCTGCACACTGACGCACAAAATAGTCTTCATCATTAAGAGATTGAATTAGAGGCTCAATGATTGTTTCTGTATTAATCTCGCTTAACGCTTCTATTGACCACTTACGAACAAAATAGTCTTCCCCTTTGAGAGATTGAATCAAAGATTCAATGTTTTTTTCGCATTTATCCACTCCCAAACCATCTACCGCAACTATATTTGTAAAATATTCATTCAAAATTTTATTGTTTTTTTCATTTTCAATATTTTTTAAAGCATTTGCAATATTCCTATGCACTAAAAAGTCTTCATCTCTTATTGCTTGACTCAGAAGCTCGATAGCTTTATTAATATCAATTTTCCCTAATGCTTGTGCTGAACTCACACACACAAAACGGTCTTTATCTTTTAGTAATGGAATTAGTGAGGCAAAGGCTTTGTCACTACCAATATCTCCTAATATATATGCTGCTTTTTCACGAACAGCAGAGGATTTATCTTTGAGTGCAAGAATAAGAAGTTCGACAACTTTATCACCACCAATAGTTACTAATGCATGTGCTGCCCTCCTGCGGACATTAGGAGATTTGTCTTTGAGCGCAAGAATCAGGAGTTCGACAGATTTATCGCCGCCAATCTTTCCTAAACTATCTACTGCTATCCTGCGAACATCAGAGGATTTATCTCTGAGTATGAGAATTAGAAATTCGATTGCTTCATAACTGCCGATACCACCTAATGCATGTGCAATACCCTCATGCACATGAGAGTCTTTACCTTTAAATCCCTGAATAAGAGACTTGATAGTATAATCAGACCTTGTTTTCCCTAAAAGCTCGATCGCATATAACTGAGGGGTTTTCCGTTCATCAATTTCCCGAATCAACAACCCAACCGTCTTCTCCTGAAACCCATACCTCACCGCCCCAGCCAACCTCGCCCCCAACCGTAAATCTACCTCCAGCGCCAGCCTTACCACCCGCACCGCCTGCTCCTCACCCTCCACCAACTCCAACATCAACGCCAAAGGTTCCGTCCATTTCAAATAATTGAGATAGCCCTGCTGTAACCGCGCATCACTCAAACTCGGTAACAGCCCCAACAACCACTCCGCCGCATAATATTCCTGAATCAACTGATGCCGAAACTCAATGCGATCATTACTAATCTGAATCAAATGATGCTTCAGCAAATCCTCCAACCACCGCACCGCACAATCATCCGCAAACTCCACCTTCCCCCGCAAAAACTCCACCAAAAACCGCTCCGCCTCCCGCCGCGAAATCGCCACCTGCAATTCCGTCAGACTTTCGCCACAGGTCATCTTAAACGCTAGATACTGCAACAACCGCCCCCACCATGCCCGCGAGTCCTTCGATAGCGTCACATCCTGCTTAATACTGTCCCCATAGCCCAGCGTAAACGCCCGAAACACCATGCCCAAATTCGGCGGAATCTGCTCAGACTGCTGAAACAACGAACAAAGCATCCATAACAACAAAGGCGTTTGCCCAAACTCTCGCAACCGTCCCGACAACTGCCGCAATAACTTCTCCCCCTGCGTCGGCAAATACGCCATCACAAACTGCTGCATCTGCGGTTCCGTCAAAGGCTGCATCTCTAACCGCTTCGCAATCCCCAAATCCCCACCCGCACTCAACTCCCGCGTCGTAAAGATCATCGGGCAAGTTTTTTGATAAAGCTCCCGAAATTGATTTACCATGACGCGACCGCGATCCGAAGGCAACTCATTCACCCCATCCACCAACATCAACAACCGCCCCTGACGCAATAGCTGCTTAATCCCAGCCTCATCAACATCCAAGGCAGGATCGTGTTTGTGCATAAACGTAAGAATGCGATCGCATACAGACGACTCATTCGCCTCCGAGGGCAAATACCGCAACTCCACCAATACAGGAATTTTCGCTTGCTTATCCTCTAACGCATTTTCCGCCTCCTGCAACAACAACCGCGCCAAAGCCGTAGACTTCCCAGATCCTGGTCTACCCACCAGCAACACATGATTACCTAAGTCATGCTTACCTGCATACTTATAAATCCCCTCTAGCACAGGCAAATATTCAGGTTTTTCTTCCTTATCAGATTTTTGCCCCGACATCCCATCTTTATCTGGTTTCGGCGGCTCTACAGACTTTACTTTTTGGTCTAAATCAAAGGCGAAAGGAAAAGAGGGAGTCTGCTCAACATTTTGCGCTTGAATTTCGCCCTCTACATCCGTCAGCGTATACAAACGCCACCACTGCTGATAAGCGCTCACCACCGACCTTAAATAACCATCAAAACAAATCTCAGCACCCATGCCGTCAATCCAACCCATAGGACATAGCATCAACAAATATTTTAGCGT
>JBAWWF010000186.1:0-2818 GCA_037146895.1 Alphaproteobacteria bacterium
TTAATACTGCTAAGTAGTACTAAGTAATAAACTCTAACGCCTCTAATGCTCAGCCAAGAGATATTACTGGAGCCTTTGGCAATACGGTGGCACCATCAAAATCGTTACAAAAGCTAAAAAGGCCCTAACCGTCCGGTTGAGCTTAAAGTAAAAGACCCGGCAATTTTGCAGAAGGTCAAAGTAGGTGATCAAGTTGATGCTACCTTTACTGAAGCGGTAGTTATTGAAGTCACAGCCGCTCCAGCAAAATAAAATCTTTAATTAGGGGGCTGCGGTTGGAGTTTAGACTGCAGCTACTCAGTATTCCTGGGCTCAGTAGAAAATATTAAAAGCTTGCAGCTAGGCCAATGGATGTACCTCGGACATTGAGGCCAAACTGATAACGAAACACCAATCTTATTCTGCTAAAAATAGGATCTGATGCACTTCTATCAAGCTCAAGACCAGTTCCTATAGAGGATAGGGAGCTAAAACCTAAGGTTCCACGAAGATCTCCCAAGAACTGAGTGTTAGCAACCTCGAAGACTGCTCTAAGAGGTCTATCTAAGGCTGAGAAAGGGGTGGGTATTCTACTGCGGGCCCAAAGTGATGCACTTTGGGAGACTGCTGATCCTTGTACTGCAGTAGAGCTAGCAAAAGTTTGAATAGCAATATTGGTATAGCGTAACTCGATATCAATTTCTTGATTAGGTTTATAGTTTTCATAATCAAGCATGACCGATCCACCTGCGCCATAGGAGTTCATACGGCCACTATTAAGAAATTGCAAATTAACGTCGCGATTATTGTTTATATAGCGCGTAGCAATAGAAGCGTCACTTTCCAAATGCCCAAGCATCACGTTAGCTATAGGTCTAAACCGCAGTTGATCTGTGATCGGAAAATCCCAGCCAATTCCGCCAGTACCTGTGATGCTATTCCAATACATGGGTATGTTCACAGAGCTCTCGGTAAATGTAGGGTTATAGCGATTTAAGGCGATAGTTCCCTCAAGGTAAAGCGGAAAATTAGCGCTAACTCTGTCTCCGCCCCCCAATGATGTCATTTGTAAATCTGCCTTACCATCGCCATTCGTAATTTTAAGATTGCCTGTTGTGACGTCTGGGGTTAAGGAGTACCCAGTAATGGTCATTAAGGCATCGGCTCGTTTCTTTAAATAGTTAGTCCCAGCATCCTGGAGTGGGGTTTGGGCATTCACATATTGCGAAACGCCTGTTATGCACAGCAATGCTAGGAAAAGATACTGAATCTGATGGGGCATGAAAAATACTTTAGTGGGCTCTTATTTTGGGCTAATTCAGAACAATGAGTATTGTAGTGTTGGCGAATAAAGAGCGTCAGATAATCTATTTCAGGTCTCCTTTGGGTCCTTGGCGGCCTTTGTGGTGGGGGCACGCATCCAAGCCATCCCTGCTTTGCAAAGATACTTCTGTATGAAGGGTGCTCGGTGCCTAATAAGTCATAGCCCCAATCCCAATTATTTAGCTAACAGTGCCTCTAGTTTTTCTGTATCAATACAGAAATTACGAATACCCTCAGCCAGTTTCTCAGTGGCCATCGCATCATTATTTAATTGCAGGCGAAAATTGGACTCATCTAACTTTAATGGAGTGATGATTTCACTATGAGCACTAGCAGCATCCAGCTTTTTGCTTACTGGTGCACTGCTAGTTTGTAGTTCTGCCAAAAGCTCTGGACTGATCGTCAATAAATCACAGCCCGCTAACTCCAGAATCTGGCTGGTATTGCGAAAGCTCGCACCCATGATTTCAGTAGAGATGCCAAAGTGTTTGTAATAGGTAAATATTTTCTTGACTGAAGTCACGCCAGGATCATTTGCACCACCATGACTGGCATCATTCCAATTGGCGCCCAGCTTTGCTTTATTCCAATCGGTAATGCGGCCCACAAATGGAGAAATCAACTTTGCATTTGCGGCGCCACAAGCTGCCGCTTGCACTAATGAAAAGAGCAAAGTCATATTGCAATGAATGCCGGCAGCCTCTAATTCTTTTGCAGCGGCAATACCTTCCCAAGTACCAGCAAGCTTGATCAAGATACGCTTGCGATTAATTCCATGAGATTCATATAAAGAAATAATGTGCTTAGCCTTAGTAACTGTTGCTTTGGTATCAAAAGACAATCTTGCATCGACTTCAGTAGATACTCTGCCAGGAACGATTTTGAGAATCTCCAAGCCAAATGCCACCAGAATGTAGTCCACTAAATCCGTAGGGCTCATGCCAGGGTGAGCATCCTTTACTGACTGCACTAGAGCTTGGTAATTGCTTTGTTGGGCAGCTTTGAGAATGAGCGATGGATTGGTTGTCGCATCCTGCGGCTGAAATGCCTGCATGCGCTCAAAGTCGCCCGTATCGGCAACGACCGTGGTGAGCTTTTTGAGCTGCTCTAGTTGGTTAGGGGCTAAAGAGGTGCTATTCATGGCTTATCTTGTTTACTGTAGTGAGTTTCTTCTCAAATATCATATGATAGATGTATTAATTACTTCATTCCAGTTAAGGCATAAGGGCGTTTCGCAGGCATATGAATCAAGATCAACTCAAACAAATGGTAGGCGAGGCAGCGCGAGATGAAGTCTTAAAGCTGGCTGCCGGGCAAATTTTAGGGGTTGGTACAGGCTCAACCGCCAATTGCTTTATTGATGCCTTAGCCCCTCATAAAGATCATTTCGCAGGAACGGTATCGAGCTCAAACGCGACAACCGAGCGTTTGCTCAAGCACGGCTTTCAGGTTTTAGATCCCAATGAGCTTACACAATTGCCTGTCTATGTGGATGGCGCAGATGAAATTGATCCAG
>JBAWWF010000187.1:0-2816 GCA_037146895.1 Alphaproteobacteria bacterium
GGCACAGATTCTTCAAAATCCCTATATAACTGCCTTCCAAGATAAGGACTTTCTCCCACATTGCGTTTTTCGAAAATTGCTAAAGCAGTCTCAATAACCCGCTTCTCTTCAATTTTAGTCTCTATGAAAGATAGCACTCCCTTTAGTGTACGGACTTCTAATTTACTGTATGACACCAGAATGTCACTTATGTACGCACTTCCAATATAGTGTGAGGCAATTTTTTTGATGGCAGCCAAAGCGGCTTCCCTCTGAACTGCATTCTCACCATAGAGTGAGGACCTAAAAAGCTGCTCCGCAAGACTTTGAAGGGATCTCTTGTCTTGTAAGTTACTATTTAATACAAAATGTTTAGCACAATCTCGTTTAATAACCGCAACAAGGTTACCCTTTGCTATTTTATGCTGTGATGACAATAGAGAGCCCGAGGATGACAACCTGGGGAGTTACATTTGAATTTTAACCAATCATGCTAAGTTGTTGATTGGTTATTTATAGCTAATCGTCGCCCATTTTTAAGGCGGCGATGAACGCGCTCTGGGGGATTTCAACCTCGCCAAACTGGCGCATCCGCTTCTTGCCCTCTTTTTGCTTATCGAGTAGCTTCCGTTTGCGCGAGATATCGCCGCCATAGCACTTGGCAGTCACATCTTTACGTAGCGCTGAGATAGTCTCACGAGCAATAACCTTGCCGCCAATGGCTGCTTGAATCGCAATGCGGAACAGCTGTCGAGGAATCAAATCCTTCAGCCGCGTACACAAGACGCGTCCACGGGCCTCGGCGCGTGAACGAGTTACGATCATCGAAAGCGCATCGACGCTCTCATTGTTCACCAGAATGCTGACCTTGACGAGATCGCCCTCGCGATAGCTATCCAAATGGTAATCAAAAGACGCATAGCCGCGGCTGATGGATTTCAATCGATCATAAAAATCGAAGACAACCTCATTCAGCGGCAAGCGATACACAACCATCACCCGAGCTCCCGCATAGGTTAGATCAATTTGCTCGCCCCGACGATCAGTACACAAAGTCAGGATGGAACCAAGGTAGGTGTCAGGCACCAAAATCGTCGCCTTAATCCACGGCTCCTCTATTAAATCAATTTTCATCGGATCCGGCATGTCAGATGGATTATGCAGCTCGATAATTGTCTTGTTGGTCATATGCAGACGATAGACCACACTTGGTGCTGTGGTAATCAGGTCGAGATTGAACTCGCGCTCTAAACGTTCCTGCACAATCTCCAGGTGCAGCAGCCCCAAAAAGCCACAACGAAATCCATAACCCAAAGCGGTTGAGCTTTCTGCCTCAAAATGAAAGCTCGCATCGTTGAGATGAAGCTTGCTCAAAGACTCACGCAAATGCTCAAACTCGGCGGCATCTGCCGGAAATAGCCCACAAAAAACCACGGGAACGGAAGGGTTGAATCCAGGCAACGGCTCCGCGGCCAGGCGATTTTCTAGCGTAATCGTGTCCCCAACTTTGCAATCGGCCACGTGCTTGATCGATGCGTTGATAAAGCCAATTTCGCCAGGCATAAGCTGATCCAAACTTTGCGGTTTGGGCAGGAAAACTCCCACACGCTCCACCTCATATGTCGCCTGAGTGCCCATCATGCGAATCTTAGAACCGCGCTTTAAAATCCCATCTTTAACACGCACAAGGATCATAACGCCGAGGTAGGGATCGTACCAACTATCGACCAACAAAGCCTTTAGAGGGGCCGCAGCATCGCCAACCGGTGCTGGCAGATACGTCACAATTGCTTCTAGTACGTCTCCAATACCTAAACCGGTTTTTGCTGAGATTAAGACGGCGTTGCTCGTATCCAGGCCAACAACATCTTCAATCTGCTGCTTTATGCGATCAGGTTCTGCGGCAGGCAAATCGATTTTGTTAAGGACGGGGATAATTTCATGATTGTTGTCGATGGCCTGGTACACATTGGCGAGCGTCTGTGCTTCAACGCCCTGGCTTGCATCTACGACTAGTAGCGAACCCTCACAGGCCGCTAATGACCGCGAGACCTCATAAGCAAAGTCCACATGTCCTGGGGTATCCATCAGATTCAGCGTGTAAGTCTTGCCGTCCTTGGCGGTGTAATAAAGACGAACCGTTTGCGCCTTAATAGTAATACCGCGCTCACGCTCAATGTCCATAGAGTCCAAAAGCTGGCTCTTCATGTCACGCGCTTCAACGGCACCACAGGCTTCGATCAGCCGATCAGCCAGCGTCGATTTGCCGTGGTCGATGTGGGCGATAATAGAAAAGTTACGAATAAGTGTTAAATCGGTCATTATCTTTAGAGATATACCCGAAAGAGTCGCACATAATCAAGAGAAATGACGGGAATGGACGCGATAAAAGTACGACCTGGGCAAGATCCTCGGGTCAAGTGTATGATAACAATTATCCTTGAATCTAATTTAAAATTATCCTAAAGTGCGAAAAGGTTAGAGATAAATATGGCTGTCGGCCCGTTTTCTCTAACCTAAAGCGTGACGCACGAGTGATCCAACCACTCATACGTCACTAACCGTAACTCAACGATGAAAGGTTGAATCAGGCTCATGCCAGATTATCTTATACGAAGCGCATTTTTCAAGTATCGATTAAGAAACTTGGCCCTACTATGGGCTCGGGGAAGTGCGTGCCTATTGTTGATTACGGTACTAGGGGAGGCTGGGGGAAGTACATGTACCCAGCCTCCTTTGTTTGTATAAACGCCAGTTCGGTAAGGAAGGCTTAAAAGTGAGTTGTTATCTCATATCTGTCATACCGGAAATTAGATTATCTTGGGATCACATCGTGA
>JBAWWF010000188.1:0-2801 GCA_037146895.1 Alphaproteobacteria bacterium
TAGCGAAATCGAGAACCGGAGCGGAGTGTATTCTTCATACATGAGCACCGGAAGCACAGATTAAGCGTAGCAGTTGCCCATAGGCTGAATAGTTACAAAGAATAATATGCTAGCTAAACATAATTACGTACCGTCGTTCCATACGGATTCTAATCAGGTTTTGTCGCAATTGCCAGCGGCAGCTTATAGCTGCCTTTATATTGACCGCCAAGCACTCGTAAATAATTTTCGTTTTTTGGAAGACAAAATCGGGGATGCGCGGTGCGCGGCTGTTGTCAAAGCTGATTCTTATGGTTTAGGAGCAATACCTTTATCGCAAACCCTTGCAGCACAAGGGTGCTCGGTCTTTTTCGTCTCCTACCTTGACGAGGGGATAAGCCTACGCCAAGCCTTAGCTGACCACAAGGCCACCATTTACGTCCTCAATGGTTTTTTCCCTGGATGTGAGGCAGAGTTTTTAGAGCATGACTTGACGCCCGTGTTGACGGATATTGAACAGGTGGAACGCTGGCGTACACTTGCGGTAGCGTGCGCCCAAGAGCTGCCCACAGCCTTGCATGTGGACACAGGAATGCACCGAACAGGCATTCCTGATGCGCAAGTACAGATTTTACGCGATCAACCACAAAGGCTTACTGGTCTCTCGCTTAAACTGGTCATGAGTCACCTAGCTAGCTCGTCAAGTCAAGATGACGATTTTAACAGGGTACAGCGTCAGCGGTTCTTAAACGCCCGTCAGTGTTTGCCGCTAGCTCCTGCAAGCCTCGTCAGTTCCAGCGGTATCTTTTTAGGATCGTCTTATCATTTTAATATAACTCGCCCGGGAATGGCTTTGTATGGACTCAACCCCACGCCTAACCAACCTAATCCTATGCAGCCCCTGGTTAGTCTTTGGGCCAAAATTTACCAAGTACAAGATGTGTCCCCTGGAGAAACAGTTGGTTATTTCCAGACCTACACAGCGCAAAAACCCCAACGGGTCGCGACAATTGCTTGTGGGTACGCCGACGGTGTGCCATGGCTCATGGGCAATCAGGGTGCTATTAGCATCGGTAGTTATGTGGCACCGTTGGTTGGCCGCATCTCGATGGATTTGATCACTGTTGACGTAACCGATATTCCAGAATCTCTAGTCGTTCCTGGTCTATGGGTAGAATTGCTAGGAAAGACGAATGAGCTGGGGAGCTGGGTTAATTTTGCGCAAACCTCATCCCATGATGTTCTGATGAATCTCAGAAACAGACCTTTGCGCGTTTATAGTGAAATCACATGATTTTCTTAACAGCTGTTGGACGCGTATTTCTTGTCTTTATGGCCCACACAGGCCGCTTCTCACTGTTTGTGGGGACGGCGATAATGCATGTTTTCTTGCCACCTTGGTATTGGCGGCAATTGTTACGCCAGTTATTGCACATGGGATATTTTTCCCTTCCGGTGGTTGGGTTAACCGCTATCTTTTCAGGAATGGTGCTCGCTTTACAAAGCTATACGGGATTCTCCCGATTTGATGCGGAGAGTGCGATTGCAACAGTTGTGGTGCTCTCGATGACGCGTGAGTTGGGTCCGGTTCTAGCTGGCCTTATGGTCGCAGGTCGGATTGGTGCAGCAACCGCTGCTGAAATTGGCACAATGCGTGTGACAGATCAGATCGATGCGCTGCGGACCTTATCCACACATCCCTTTAAGTATCTTGTTGTTCCGCGGTTAATTGCGGGCATCACAATGTTGCCTATTTTGGTCCTGATCGCTGATATAATTGGGGTTTTTGGCGGATATTTAGTAAGCGTTTACAAGCTTGGCTTTAATCCGGCTAACTATCTGCATCAAACGG
This sequence comes from Alphaproteobacteria bacterium, assembly GCA_037146895.1. GTDB lineage: Bacteria > Pseudomonadota > Alphaproteobacteria > Paracaedibacterales > JBAWWF01 > JBAWWF01. The sequence continues at coordinate 1,832 of JBAWWF010000188.1, forward strand.
TCAAGTATTTAGAGGTGGAAGATGTAACCTCGGGGCTGATTAAGGCCAGTTTCTTTGGATTCATTATTGCGCTAATGGGATGCTATCAAGGGTATTACTCATCGCGTGGTGCAGAAGGTGTTGGTCGGGCAACAACGAATGCGGTGGTAGCTTCCTCGATTCTTATTCTCGTCAGCAATTATATTTTAACAGCACTGTTGTTTAGCAAATGATGTATAGCCCTCCCAAACTGCGTATTCGCGATTTACAAAAATCTTTTGGGCAGAAGAAGGTTTTAGATGGACTAAGTTTCGACCTTAATGCGGGCGAATCTATGGTCATTATCGGCGGCTCTGGAACGGGTAAATCCGTTTTGCTCCGTTGCATTTTAGGGTTATACAAACCTGATGCGGGAGACATCTTTATTGATGAGGTAAATGTGGCGAAGCTATCTGCGGGACAGTGGCAACAACACTTGGAATCATTTGGCATGTTGTTTCAGGGGGCTGCGCTGTTTGATAGCATGAAGGTATGGGAAAATATTGCTTTTGCTCTGATACAAGGGCACGGAATGCCGCGCGCCAAGGCCAAAAAGATTGCTTTGGAAAAACTAGCTGCGGTGGACCTGGCTATGAGCGTTGCCAATCTCTATCCAGCAGAGTTATCCGGCGGCATGCAGAAACGGGTAGCCCTAGCGCGCGCGATTGCCTCGGAGCCGCAAGTTATTTTCTTCGATGAGCCGACAACCGGTCTAGACCCAATTGTCAGCGGTACCATTAATGACCTCATTGTTGCGAGTGTTAAAAAATTAGGTGCCACCACGCTGACAATAACCCATGACATTAACAGCCTGCGGCGTATTGCTGATCGCGTGGGCCTGCTTTTTGAAGGCAAGTTAATTTGGATGGGCACTGTCGCAGAGATGGAAACAACAGACAATCCGTACGTTCAGCAGTTTATTAATGGACGCGCCCATGGTCCCTTTACGGAC
>JBAWWF010000189.1:0-2773 GCA_037146895.1 Alphaproteobacteria bacterium
GGAAATGAACAGCGATCTTGCGTGAGTAAGTTTGCATAAGTTTCATGTAGCGGTTTTCAGTTTAGCTTCTGGCCCCGAGGGCGTGTGTTTTCTATTCGTGATACGAGTTTACCATTTTCTCGATTTTTTGGCACATCCGTATCAGACATTTACATTATGCCGCAATGCACTAAGTCAGGGTATTTTATTGCCAACTATCCGAATATTCAGCTATAAGCCTTAAAAAATCTTGGCTCATTGCAATGCGATGTATTTTGAGACTTCCCGCACACAACTCTCTACCTCTACATATTACAGTTCACTCCCCCCCAGTTGCATGGGCGGAATGATGTACTGGAAGCGGTGCCGAAAGCACTGGGAAATGTGTCTTAAGAAAGCGCAGAGAGATGTTCGTGCTGCCAAATTATTCGCCCTTCGCGTGGTGTAGACATTTATTTCTCTTCACAACCAGTTACTGCGATATCAACCTCGGTCTTTAACAGTTTTCGGTACAGGCGAACTTTTTCAAAAAGCGGATACCAATCGAATAAGAGCAGCTCGATAGGCTTCCAAACCGAAACCCAGCCGAATATCACAATTCCCTCTCGGAGAACGCCCCAAAACCCCGCGGGTGTAGGAACCGCAATGCTTTGTGCGACTGTGACGCAGAGGATCAGCACAAGGATGCCGATCACCATAAAAAGCTGTGCTCTTTTGAAAAAGCTCTTTAGATCTCTTTCAAACAGCTCAATTTGATAGGCCCAGTAGCTTTGAATCGCCGCGCGAATTTCGTCATGAGGTAAATCCTTTGATTCTTTACCTTGGATGTGGATAAGAATCTTTACCGGCGTTTTGTGAGAAAACTCACGCATGGTAGCGACAATGTACTCAACGAAATCCTCATCGAGGTCTCGATCTCGAAAAGGGGCAGGGTCTCTGGAATCAAAGAGCTGGAAAGGATTCTTGACGCGAACTTCAACCCAATGTATGCCCTGCTCTTGCTTATATCGATGTTTCTTTGCTGTCATATCCACACTCATATAGCTAATACTCCGATGGATCGGATATGCCAACTTAGCAATTGCGATGCCCTGCATCAATTCAATAGATTCAAAATTTCCAGATCTGTTGTTCGCATCAGTTACGGGGTCAGTAGTACTAAAGCGCATATCCGCTGCATTACTATTACAATACACGCCGTCCAAAGCACAAATAGACTTTGTGACCTCTTATTGCTCCACACAAACTAGGCCAGAATTGCTAGTACATCCGGGAGCTCCACCATTAAACCAGTGGGCCGCATCTAGGTAGTATGGACTTGGGTCTATCCCGTCGGCATTACTGCCAGACGCAGTCCAGGCGGTGCAGTTACTACCGCTTGATTGCCACGTTTCGTCAAAGCCTCCCCAAACCCCATAATTATTGGTTGGATCAATAGCGGCCAAGATCGGATCAGGCAATATGCTGTTGGCATTGGTTGTTCCGATCATGGTTCTATCTTTACGACCATATGGTTTGTTGGCCGCAAAGACCCAATCGACTTGTCCGGTTGTTCCAGTGGCATTGCATCTAGGCGAAGTGCAAGCTTTACGCCATGCTGCTCCGGCGATCATTGCTTTATAAGTTGAGCCATCAGACGGCTTATTAGCATCAGAATTGCAATAGGCGTCCACGGCCGCAGCATTCGCAAAGGAAGCAGCTATTCTGGTGCTGGTTACAAACATTCGCATAGGAAGAGTAGTCTGCTCTACTGGCACATAAATTGAGCGTTTATCCTTACTATTCGTCACGACCACAGTGACCGCATACTTTGTCGCGAGAGTAAGTCCGCTGATTGTCGCACTTGTAGCCGATGACGGTAAGTCGGCAATTACAGCGCTACCCGTGATAGCATCTGCTTCGTCGATAGTATCGATATCACCAGATGACAATGCATAAACCACTTTATAGATAAAACTGTTTTGGTCAGGATCTGTTGCTGCACCCCAATTTACTTTGAAGCCTGTATGAGTGACTTCTGAAACCGTTATATTTGTTCCCGGTTCTGGTGCACCAGCTTCACTTTCAGGAACGCCGCTACCACTACCACTACCACTACCAGTACCACTGCTGGTTTCAACGGAGGTTGAATCTTCTTCTTCTTTTTTTTCATCTTCTTTTTTACTACACGCATTCAAGACTGCTACGAAAGTGCCCAAAACGCCGAGAATAAGCAGCCTGTTTTTCAGAAAAGACCTTTCAAGAAAGTTGTCCTTAACATTCGTGATATATTAGGATGCCTTTAGCCGATTATAAGTTAGCGCAATATTTTCAATTATTTACTGGAGATTGTCGGTGTTTTTCCATACGTGAAATGCCCCTCAACACTAAAACTCCAGCACTTCACCCAAGAATGGGCGGCATGGGCAGCTTGAAGCTCCCCCAATATAGCTAAAATTGGAATTTGAGGAGTTACAGGATTTCCAGCCCTAAACGTCTCATACGGTTTTAGAAGCAGCCCGACAAAAATTAACTAATACGTTCGGTGTGTTAGGTAGGAATTCTTCTCATTGCTTCGACTAGATCTACCATAAGGGCCCATTTTTCTATATACACGAGCCTTAAAACATCAGTGGGATGACACGGACCAATGGAAATCAACGTACGCTTTTTAGAAAACTTAAGACTTGAGGCCAAATTCGATGACTTCTGCATCACCACCGATCAGCCCATTCGCTATAAAGGGGATGGCTCCGCCCCTGGTAGCGTGTAAATTTATGTGTCTGTTTATTTTTAATGCAACAATTGCATTTCG
>JBAWWF010000190.1:0-2770 GCA_037146895.1 Alphaproteobacteria bacterium
CCACATGCCGTGCCAGTACCGGGACCCCAAGCTGATGGTGAGGATCGCGGTGAAGACGAAGAAGAGCATAATAGACTGGATGGACGCCGCCAGGCTCGACTGCCCGCTCGTGCTCGGTGGGGACTTCAATTCCGATCCCGTCGAAGGCAGTGCAGCGTACAGGTGCTTCACGGGGACCCTCGATGCGGTGGACGCCTTGGTCGAGGAGAACAGGTACATCGCGGCCCACGAGTTCACCCGCAGCGTCACCAACGAGAAGTGGGTCGACCTCATGTGCGATCAGCCGGGCGGGTTGGTGTGCACGAACTACGGGTTCACGAAGCGGAATTACGAGGAGAGCTTGCGAAAGTTCAAGGACTTCATGGAGAGCCTCGCGTTCTCAGCATCGGTCATGGCCGAGCCGATCCTGCAGATGCAGTCCTTCGAAAACATCACGCGCGGTGTCGACGACGTCTCGCTGCTGATAACGGACAAGGCGAAGCTCGTCGAAATCGTGCGCTGCGCAAGGAAGGAGCGGGCGCAGTTCTTCAAGCCGAGGGTGCTGGTTTTGGACCATTTATTCTTGCGCGACAACGAGGGGTTGGTGGAGCGGGTGAAGAGCAGGAGTACCTTCCTCCACGAGATCGCCAAGCGCTCGAAGGGACTTCCCATCCCGGACATACATGGCATCAAGGAGCCGTCGGACCATTTGCCGATTTTCCTCACGTTGAGGTGGAAGAATAAATGACGCTCATAACAGCCAATGTATAATTGCACGCAATGCTCGCTGGGTAGAAGGCACAGACAGGTCCCTGAGCAATTTCTTTCACCTGGACAGCGATTGGCTCAACAGCATAACCGTAGAATAGAGCAATCCATGGTTTTAGAAAGACATCAAATTGCAAACATAGGTGCTCTTCAAACACAATGCCCTCTGGTTTTGTTGCCCAGACTATTATAACGAACGATGTCACAACCTGATGAAAACCGTCAGTATGTGTTTTGTAAGCAGAATACAATTTCTCACCGTTAAGACGGCAATTAGATATACCATGACCATGTGCACAACCGAACGAATGCAGATGTACACAAGAAATACCATAGAAAGAAGGCATATTGTCAAAGTAATTAGGAGAGCAGAGTATTTTACAAGATGCAAGGCGTTCAACACGTCCAACGGGTTTTGTAGTTGAATTAACCAATGGTAGGACAGACCACAGAAACAAACTGTAAACGCCCCAGTTGTGAGGAATACTATGGCCAGAATTGCACCAATATATGTCCAGAATTTCTGGGCAGACGTCATTAGCAGCCATATCTCCAGGGCTCTCGGTATCTGTACCATAAGAAGCAGAATTACAGCATTGATTTCCATTTTGAAAATAAAAATAAAAATTACCTCCCCACCATGAACTGAATTTCCGATGATGGCGAAAATACGCCAAAAGTGGCCATTGACTGCATACAACGACTCAAAGAAGTCCTCCAAGCTAAAGATCTCTGCACCACACGTCATCAACAGGCTATGGCTCTTGCTATCCTTGTAGCACCCGGTGTTAAACAGACCCAGCATCACGGGGGCGGCGATCAGTATGGTTACCGGCAGTTTGGATATCAGAAGAAAGGATACCGACGATTCCGCCCATATAGACCCCAGCTGCGGGATACGCCTCTGGTCAGGGCACAGCTTTCCGGTGGCCACGACGGAGGTGGGCAGGAACATGGTCTCGCTGAACTCCATCGTATCAGGGTGCATAAAGATCGTCCTCCACCTGTTTAAAATCAAATCAGATTTTCAGCGAATGTATATAAATCACCAGGTACGCTAGAATCAACTAATGTTATTTTCAAAACCAGACAGCTGGAAAATCAACCGAAGGGAATGGCACCTCAACCTATTCCTAGCGTGCTTAAAGGAGACTGCTGCTGTTTTCGCTGGATTGATGTGTTGAATAAGAAGGGGAGTTAGACTTCAGTTTTTCAAGCTATTCTAACAAGGATAGGCTATTTGCAAAATTAGCATCAGCCACATTAAGCCTCGGAATACTCACCAGGAAAAAAAGTCTCAAGTGAGGAGGCAATTACAAGCTGCTCTGATTTGGTAAAAATAGCTAAAGAGATAATTTACGAAGAAAATCCCCACGATCCACCTGTCATTCATCTTGATCAAAATCCAAACAAATGTTAATCTAGCTATGATAGTGAAGAAGGCCACAAAAGACTCCCCAAAAAATTAAAAGACAAGATTTTCGCATCTGAGTATTGTCGCTCGCACGAGTCAAGCCACGATCCCTTCCTCGAAATGGACTAGTAAGTAATCTTAAGTTACCTTATTTATTAGAGGTCGCACCAAGAAAGTTAACAACCTTCTTAAAGGTGATTCGGATGAATAACATAAGAAAGCATCCAGCGCAAAAATTATAAATGACACAAGTATCAAAACTTTAGAGGTTAATAAGATTCAGAAAATCTAATTCGAAAAGTTTGGTTAAGTTCAAGAAGCCAAAGCACTTCACTACGATGAAAGCCCCGCTGAGCTCAGCTACTACGACGACGAAGATGATGTCCCTGAGGCAAACAAGGCGTACTATTTCAAGAGCGCTGCTGAAAAGCAAATATTATCTGAAAACAGGATTCTAAAAGGAATTTAGAGAAGGAAAAAAGCGAGTCGCGGCGCTAGCACCAATTGCCCCCATAGAATAGAAGATTTCTACGCAAACGGCAGCCGCTAGAAGTCCTACCATTAGTTCGGTAGAAACAAGGCAGCTAACAACTGCCCCCATCCTGACAG
>JBAWWF010000191.1:0-2763 GCA_037146895.1 Alphaproteobacteria bacterium
CCGGTATCGTGGCACTCACCCTATCACCCATGATGTGTGGATACCTTCTAAAGGCTGATGAACACCGCATGTGGCCACAAATTGACAGACTCTTTGATCGATTGATTGTTGCCTACAAACAAGCTTTGGCGGTTTTCTTTGATTATACAAAAACAATCCTAGCAACTATCGCAGCGACAATGGTTGTAACTTTGCTTTTGTTTAAATTTTTACCCAGTGAGATTGCACCAAAGGAAAATCGTGGACTCATGGGAGTTTTCGTCCCCAGTATCCCGGGTAAAGATATTGATACAATAGAGAAATACGCTACTGATATTGAGGAAATCCTCAAAACAACACCTGAGGCCAAGAGCTATCTATCTTTTATCGGCCATTGGGGTGCTAGTGTTTGCTTGGCCTTTAAGGATCCGGGTCAATGCAAACGTTCTCCAGCAGAAGTTGTTGAGGCAATCAAACCTCAAATAAAACTATTGCCGTCAATCGACGCTCACCCCTGGAGCTATGACTCTGGATTGCCAGGCATAGACATAATGGAAGGGTCATCACTACAGCTAGCTATTTCCATTATCGGTGATTATAAAGATCTCTTTACCAACATTGATCGTTTACGTAAAGGTATTGAAGAAAATGAAGTATTTAATTCAGCACGTCATGACTTAAGGCTCGACACTCCAGGCTACGAAATGACCTTAGATACTTATGCTATGTCACAATTGGGGGTAACTCCCTATCAGGTCGCCAAGGTTACCGAGGTGTTCTTTAGCGGCATTCAATCACTTGAATTTCAAAAGGATGGCATTAATTATCCAATAACAGTTAAGGGTGCATCAGATCCCTGGACGTTGAACGAACTGTATCTGACAAATCCTGATGGCAAAAGAATCTCTCTAGGTGCAGTGGTTAAGATGACGCCCTCAGCTTTGCCCAAGAAACTTTATCACCACAATCAGATGCGTTCGGCAGTGCTGACGGTAGATCTTGAGCCCAATCAGACGCTAGCTAATTCCATGCCCAAATTATGGAAGGTGGCTACAGAGGAGCTGCCCGATACCTTTAAAAAAGAATGGGTTGGGGCTGCAAAGGCCTATACCCAGTCGTCAATGACGATGTTTTTATTGTTTGGCATGGCTTTGGTGTTTATTTATGCAATTCTCGCCGTTCAATTTGAGAGCTTTATGGATCCGTTAATTATCATGCTAACGGTCCCATTGGCCTGCTGTGGTGCCTTGTTTGTCCTATGGGTAACCGGACAGTCCCTCAATATTTATACGCAAATTGGTCTGATTACGCTGATTGGCTTAATCACTAAGCACGGGATTTTGATTGTTGAGTTTGCAAACCAATTGCGCCTCAAAGGCATGGACCTGAAAAGTGCTACTCAACAAGCAGCCGTGCTGCGATTGCGCCCTATCTTAATGACCACCGCGGCGATGATTTTTGGTACCGTCCCGCTAGTGTTGCTAAGCGGTGAAGGATCAGAAGCCAGGCGTGCTATCGGCTCCGTCCTTATCGGCGGACTACTCACAGGAACAATCTTTACGCTCTTTGTCCTCCCGAAGATTTATTCTTTACTCAAGGCTCCGATGGGCAGAAGAAAGATATGACTACCGATATACCATATGCAACGGTTATAAAGGCGAGCTGGCGTATTGCGGAAATGCAGGGGTTGGACGGGCTGACGCCGGAGATAATTGCGGCCGAAGCTTCCACTGATGCACAGCGGCTGCGGCAAATTTTCCCCACTCGCAGCCATATTTTGCTATCACTTATGCACGATGTATTTGAGAACCTAGCCGCTACAGTAGTGGGAGAACACCCACGTGATAACTTATTCGATCTAATTATGGCGCATTTCGATGGTTTGCAAAATCACCGTCCAGCTGTTGTAAGACTGTATAATGACATTACAACCTTACGCCACCTTGACCTACTGGTACGATTGCGTAAACCCTATTGGCAACAAGCCAGTGCTGTTCTTACTACTGCTGGCGTGCCCACAGACGATCTGCTAGGCTTCGGCAAAGTTTCTATGGTTGCATTGCTTGGGCTTTGGCTCTTGACCGTTTGGGTCAGTGACGAAAGCGATGATCTTGCTAAAACCATGGCAGCACTCGATCAAGGACTGCACCGCTTAGGGGATATTAACAACATGGTGTCTGGCCTTGGGTGCTAACATACTAAATTCTAGACCGATTTGCACGAGCCAGATGCTAGTGAGCCGTGCGGAGCGTATATTCTTCATACGTGAGCACCGGCGAACGACGCAGATGGCCGTGCAAATCGGTCTAATTCCTGTATAGCACATTAACCCCAGGTAATGTACTCCCCTCAAGCCATTCTAAAAAAGCACCTCCCGCGGTTGAGACATAGGTTAGCTGTTCCATAACGCCAGCAGCTTGCAAGGCCGCCACCGTATCTCCGCCGCCGGCAACACTCATTAGTCCACCAGATTGCGTTGCCGCGGCTACAGCCTGTGCCAATGCCAAGGTGCCATGTGCAAACGCTGGCATTTCAAAAACCCCCACAGGGCCGTTCCAGACCAGAGTACGCGCTTGCTCCAATCGCGCCTGCCAATTCGCCACCGTTTGCGGACCAATATCAACTATATAATGAGAAGGCTGCACGTCATCGATAGAGCAAGTCATTGGCACTGCGTGGGGATCGATTTTTTCCACAACGACTACCTCCTCTGGTAAAAGGAGTTGGCAGCCCTTGTCGCTTGCCAATTGAGCGATCTCGCGTGCTAGATGGTAAAGATCCGCC
>JBAWWF010000192.1:0-2757 GCA_037146895.1 Alphaproteobacteria bacterium
AAATGGATATGTTAGAGGGCTGTTTTATGGTCCGCCAATTAGAGCCAGTGTTTGTTCATTTATCCAAACGACAGATTAAACGGCCCAAACTCTACATTCGTGATAGCGGTATCTTGCATACATTATTGGGCGCAACTGGGGATTCAATACTTACCCATCCAAAAGTTGGCGCTTCTTGGGAAGGTTATGCTTTGGAAAATTTGATCCATTCATATGATAACGATTTGACCGAGTTTTATTTCTGGGCAACTGAAAGTGGCGCCGAGCTTGATCTACTGATCATTAAAGGTGACAAGCGTATAGGTTATGAATTCAAATACTCAGAATCTCCTAAGGTCACTAAATCTATGCACATTGCTATGGAAGAGCTTAAGTTAGATCATCTTACGATAGTGACGCCAGGAGAAAGGTCCTACGCCTTGACGGAGAATATTATGGTTAAGAGTTTGCGCGAAGCTATATAAATCGCACCTGTTACGAAGTATTAATACTTTTTCAGGTAAAATTAAAAAATGGAAAATAGTAAGCAAAAATCAAAGACCGCTATTACACATGCTGATCATCAGTTTGCGGCAGATTTTGATAGAGAGTTTCATGCAAAACTTGGAAAATACTGGCCATTTTCTCCGGCCTCTGTGGGGCGAGCTTACTGTGACTGGCTTGCACATATTGCATTCGCACCAGGAAAACAGCTGTCACTTCTTAAAAGCGCGTTTGCGAAAGGCACTCACCTGTTTAATTATACCGCGTCCGCTGTAAGTGGCATAAAAACGGATAAATGCACCAATAAAGCTCCACATGATAGAAGGTTTGATTATGAGGGCTGGCAGAAATGGCCTTACAATATTTATGAGCAAGGTTTTTTGTTAACCGAAGAGTGGTGGAGTGAAGCAACGAGCGATGTTCGGGGCGTCTCGCAACATCATTCTGCCGTGCTCCCATTCATTGTGCGGCAATATCTAGACATGTGGGCTCCGTTGAATTTTCCTTTTACCAACCCACAAGTAGTAGAGGCGACCGTTCAGCAAGGTGGTCAGAACTTTGTCAATGGTGCGAAAAATTTTGTCGAGGATATGACTCTCCATATCAAAAAAGAATCTCCATGGGGCATGGAAAAGTTCAAGGTTGGAAAAAACTTGGCCGCTACGAAAGGAAAGGTCATTTACCAAAATCGCCTCATTGAATTGATTCAATACTCTCCTGTTACGAGTAATGTTCATGCCGAACCGATCCTCATTGTTCCAGCATGGATCATGAAGTACTACATCTTGGACTTATCTACCCATAATTCTTTGGTGAAATATCTTCTCGAACAAAATCATACGGTTTTTATGATTTCTTGGAAAAACCCAGATTCCAGCGATAGAGACCTTGGTTTTGAAGATTATGTAAATTTAGGAATTATGGAGGCATTAAAGGCTATTGCTGCCATAGTTCCAAATGAAAAACTTCATGCTGTTGGATACTGCCTCGGAGGAACTTTACTAGCAATAGCCGCTGCTGCCATGAGTAGGGATGGAGATGATTCATTAAAAACAGTCACCCTTTTTGCGTCACAAGTTGATTTTGAAGAAGCCGGAGAACTCCTTCTTTTCGTCGATGAGAGCCAAATAACATTTTTAGAAGACATCATGTGGGAAAAAGGCTATCTCGATTCGTACCGTATGGCCGGAACATTTGACATACTGCACTCATATGATCTTATTTGGTCGAAAATGATCGAGCAATATCTTTTAGGAGAAAGAGTGCAACCGTTTGATTTAATGGCGTGGAATGCTGATGCTACACGAATGCCCTATAAGATGCACTCGGAATATTTGCGAAAACTATTTCTTCATAATGCGCTTGCCAATGGTCAGTTCAACCTAGGTGGTAGGCCTATATCGCTTAATGATATTAAGGTTCCTATGTTTATCGTAGCAACGCAAAAAGATCACGTTTCGCCATGGAAGTCAGTGCATAAAATCCATATGTTTACGGATGCCGAGATCACCTTCTTGCTCACTAGCGGCGGCCACAATGCTGGTATTGTAAGCGAGCCAGGCCATCCTAATCGGAGCTACCAAATTGCAACTCACAAAAAGGAAGATAAGTATCCCTTCCCAGATGAATGGTTTGAAAAGACGCCGCATTGCCAAGGTTCATGGTGGTCTGCTTGGAACAAATGGCTGGTTGACCATTCAAGTACTATGAAAACTCCACCTCCTATGGGGAGCCCTACAAAAGGATATAAAGTTTTGCGAAGTGCACCTGGCGTCTATGTTATGGAAAAATAGGTTCGTTGCTTGTGCGTGCTATCGTGCCGTGTAGCCCCCATCAATCACCAGCTCACTGCCAGTCATTAATTTGGATTCATCGGATGCAAGGTAAAGCATGCCGTAGGCAATATCATTTGGCTCGCCTACGTGTCCAAGAGGGTGCAGTTTACTTAGAGTCTTACGATAGGCTTCGACTCCTTCAGGAAATTGTTTTGCAAGGCTTTCCACAAAGGGCGTCCATATAAAGCCAGGATGAATGGAGTTCACCCTTATCTTGTCTTTTGCATAGAACATAGCATCTGTCTTAGACATCAAGCGAACAGCCCCCTTGGAAGCGTGATATGGTGGCATATCATGCGCACCTACAATTCCGTATATGGAAGATGAGTTGATGATGCTGCCCCCGCCGTTTTCTTTCATATAAGGGATTGCATGCTTTGTGCAGAAAAAAACTCCCTTAACATTGACGTTCATCACAGCATCCCATTCGGCTTCCGTG
>JBAWWF010000193.1:0-2755 GCA_037146895.1 Alphaproteobacteria bacterium
ATTCGTGCTAGGTGGTAAAAGGCGACATGGTGCTAACACGGAAGCCCCCCAGCAAAGTTACAAGAGAGGCTGAGGCGATAGCCGAGGCTGATCTTGTAACTTTGCTGGGGGGCAAATAAGCATTGCTGCCACACTACCCTTTTGCTTTAGTTGTGCCAGTTGATACCCCTTATTTAAATTTACATAAAAATCGATCCCAAAGGCGACCAGAGCGATCTCAGATGTGAATACGCCGGGGGGCCTTTCCCTGAAAGACCATTAATAGGCCGCCTGCGTGGATGTTTGGGAATGTATGATAATTGCCATTCAGCTACTGAAGGGGTTTTGCCGCGAATTGACAAAAGGTTCATGAGGTAGTCCTGCCTGCAAAGGCGCGGATACCAGACGCCAGGACCATCATGCGCGGCCGTGTGTACGGCCGCGACAATCCAGGCTTCTTCGCTATGGGTACCCTAAGTTGGCGCAGTACTGCCTTTCTTTCCGCTTCGTTCAGCCACGCGATAGCTGGGGCCATTAATTTCCATGATATGAGCATGATGAGTAAGACGATCCAACAGCGCCCCAGTTAAGCGGCTGCACCCAAACACTTGCGGCCACTCTTCAAATGGCAAGTTGCTGGTTATAATGATGGAACCATTCTCATAACGTTGAGAGAGAACCTCAAACAACAGCTCAGACCCTGTTTTAGAAAAAGGGACGTACCCCAACTCATCTATGATCAAGAGCTTGTTGTTCTTTAGCTTCCGTTGCAATGCCAGCAGTCTTTTGGCGTCATGTGCTTCCGTTAAAGTATGCACCAAGTGGGCGGCAGTTTGAAACAGGACCGAATGGTTCTGTTGACACGCTGCCATTCCCAAAGCAATTGCCAAATGGGTTTTGCCGGTTCCAGAATTACCTATGGCTAGCAAATTCTCGTATTTGTCTAGGTAATCTCCTCTAGCTAAAGACAGGACACGTTTTTTATCCAAGCTGGGCAAGACCGCAAAATCAAAACTCTCCAGCATTTTAAGCGATGGAAAGAAGGCCTTTTTTATCCGCGCTTGTACCTGGCGGCTTGATCTGCCTAACACTTCTTGTTCTGCCAAGAGACATAAAAATGCCTCGTAGGACTCTCCGGCTTTGAGGCTTTCCTCGGCCTGTTTTTTATAAGATGATAGAATTTCTGGCAATTTCAGGGCTTTTAAATAACTATCAAGTGCTTCCATTATGCTCTCCCCGATGCGCAAAGTTGGCCATAAACGCTAAGATCAGGTAGGTCCACGTTTACTAATGAAATCGCCGGATGGTTAAGTAGCGATAAGTTGGGCGGACGGCCCTCCAGTTGACGCTTTAAGAGATGCCTGATGGCCATTTCATCCACGATATCCAGCTCTACCGCACTCTCTAATGCCCTTGTGAGTTCAGCAACAGTGTGACTTTCCAACAAACGTAAAATCCTCACGTAGGCGCGTAACCCATCCTTTTTATCCTTGCGGCAAAGAGCATTTTGGACCCTCTTAAAGACAGGAGGCAGCTGCCATCCCTTTAAGGGAGCAGCCTGTTCAAAGGCGCCAATCTTTCTCTCCAAGAGCTTGAGATAGTGCAATGGATTAAAACAAATCTCCTCGGCTCCGTAGCTGCGCTTATGTTCGGCAATGATTTTGTGGTCAAAAATTATCACCACGCGATCAACGTAACCCTTAACCAGTACTTTTTGTTGTCCGATATAAGTTGGAACCGAATAGTCATTATTGCCGAACCGCACAAGACCCTGAGAATTTATTTTGCCTGAGCGGATGCGGCAGCACTCATAGGGAGTTCCGGGCAAGGGCAAAAATTGTTCTTGGAGCAAACGTTGTGCCACGGTCTCATCGTGTCCGCGCTTAACCTCTGCTTGGCGCTGTCTGCAACAATGCTCTAAATGCTCATTGAATGCATCAAAGCTATCATATTGGGGCCGCGGTACCATGAAGTTGCGGCGGACAAAGCCCACGAGGTTTTCCACGCCACCCTTTTCGTTGCCACGAGCCGGGTTGGCGAAGCCTTCAGTGAAAAGGTAGTGGGACTTAAGGGAGATGAAGCCGCTTGTTTGTTCTCTCATGCCATTATCCAAAATCTTCTTCACGGCAATTGTGGTATTGTCGTACAGAATACGATAGGGCACACCGCCAAAGAAGATAAAAGCGCTTGCGTGCCCGTCACAAAAGGCCTCGGTGTTCTCAGCCGGATATGCTTTTACAAACACTGCGTCACTATATGGAAGCTGCATCACCAGATAATGTGCTTTGCAAGACTTGCCAGCAATTGTGACTTGGGCTTCACCAAAATCACACTGGGCCATCCCTGGCTCATGGGCTAGAGGAACGAACATCTCCTTTGACTTGAGAAGCTTTTTGCTCACATAGCCGCGAACGATGGTATAACAACCCGTAAAACCCAACTCATCCCGTAGTCTATGATGGATGCGCTTGACTGTATGGCGTTGCTTGCGATGAACTTTTTTGTCAGTTTCTAAAACCTGGTCAATCCACTCCTTATAAGGATCAAGTTTAGGACTGACTGCGTCCTTCTGCCGCTTATAACCTGGAGGACTTGAGTACTCTAGCATTTTGCGAACGGTTCGCCGATCAACGTTAAGTTCATTGGCAATTCGCCGCTCACTCTTTCCCTCCAAATTATAGGCTTGGCGCACCTTTAGATATGTTTGCACTTTATACACCTCTCCGCCCCCCATGTTGCGATGAACCAGGGAGCACGTTATCAGTTTGACCCCGAT
>JBAWWF010000194.1:0-2742 GCA_037146895.1 Alphaproteobacteria bacterium
ATCTAATCTCCGGCATGACAAGTATGAGATAGCACCTCACTTTTAAGCTTTTTTTTATCCCGAACTGAGGTTAACTCCTACAACGGAAGTTTCGCTTCCTCGCTTAAAGTAGAAATCGCTTCGGCAAGGCTGACGACCTGTTGTGTCTCTCCACCTAGGCGGCGTATGGCGACTTGGCGAGCTTCAGCTTCGCGGCTGCCAACAACAAGGATCGCCGGAATTTTTTGCAGGGAGTGCTCCCTGATCTTATAGGGGATTTTTTCATTGCGGCAGTCAAGCACCGCCCGCAAGCCAGCGTCCTGCAATTGTTTATAAACCTCTTCGGCATAAGCATCTGCTTCGCTAGTAATTGTCGCAACAACAACCTGAGTCGGTGCTAGCCACAGCGGGAACTTTCCGGAAAAGTGCTCAATTAAAATACCAATGAAACGCTCGAATGAACCAAAGATAGCCCGATGCAACATAACCGGACGGTGGCGTTGTCCGTCCTCGCCGATGTAAGCAGCCCCTAGGCGTTCCGGCAAGACATAGTCTACTTGCAGAGTACCACACTGCCACTGGCGACCGATGGCATCCACCAACGTAAATTCAAGCTTGGGGCCGTAAAACGCACCTTCTCCTGGATTAAGGACGTAAGATAGCCCTGCGGCGGTTGCGGCTTCTTGCAGTGCCTTCTCGGCCTGATCCCAGCTAGCATCCGTGCCGGCGCGCTTTTCCGGACGATCAGAGAATTTGACTATAATGTCATCAAAGCCAAGCGCATGATAAATCTTTTTCAGCAAGTCGCAAAACGCTTTTACCTCACTGACGATCTGCTCTGGTGTGCAAAAAATATGCGCATCATCTTGAGCAAAGCTGCGCACACGCATGATGCCGTGCAACGAACCAGACGGCTCATTGCGATGACACGAACCAAACTCAGCCATGCGTAGCGGCAAATCACGATAGCTTTTGATGCCTTGATTGAAGATTTGCACATGGCAAGGGCAATTCATCGGCTTAACAGCGAGGACGCGATTTTCATCCTCAACCGTAAACATATACTCGCGGAATTGCTCCCAATGGCCGGAAGCAAGCCACAACGAGCGATCCACCAGCTGCGGCGTGCGCACCTCCGCATAACCGTTGGCTTCCCATTGTTGGCGCATGAATGTTTCGAGCGTCCGATAGATGGACCAGCCTTTGGGATGCCAGAAAATGCTTCCTGGTGCCTCGGGCTGTAGGTGGAACAGGTTTAACTCGGTGCCCAATCGCCGATGATCTCGCTTTTCTGCTTCTTCTAAGCGGAAAAGATGCTCTTTAAGCTGTTGATCAGTGCTCCAAGCTGTGCCGTAAATGCGTTGCAGCATAGGGTTGCGGTGATCGCCACGCCAATAGGCTCCGGCTAAAGACATTAATTTAAAAGCCGTTCCGAGTGATTTCGTCGACGGTAAGTGAGGGCCGCGGCAAAGATCAATGAACTCTCCCTGGCGGTAAAGCGTAATAGTGTCACCTTGCGGGATAGCACCGATAAGCTCTGCCTTAAATTTCTCTCCCTTGCTGAGGAAAAATTCAATAGCGGCATCGCGATCCCACTCTTCGCGCACAATGGCTTCATCGCGAGCAACGATTTCCCGCATGCGCGCCTCAATCTTTAGCAAATCGTCAGGCGTGAAAGGAGCCTCGCGGTAGAAATCGTAGTAGAAACCATTTTCGATAGCAGGGCCTATGGTTACCTGTGTGCCAGGGAATAGCTCTTGCACAGCCTCAGCCATGATATGCGCCGCATCGTGGCGGAGAATCTCTAGCCCTTCAGGATCTTGGCGGGTGACGATTTCAATCTCTGTGCCGTTCTCGACAATAGTTGTTAAATCGCGTAAAACACCATTCAAGCGGATGGCCACAGCTTCTTTGGCGAGGCGTGGGCTTATTGACCGCGCAACCTCAAGACCTGAGGGCGGTTGATCATATTGACGCTCGCTTCCGTCCTTAAGTTTCAGTGCAATTGCTGACATTAATTTGCGATCCCCACGTTGTCATCCTCGTGCTCGACACGAGGATCTCAAACCCAAGATAGTGCCTATTAGATACTCGGGTCAAGCCCGAGTATGACATCCTGGAGGTCCTGTAAATCATGGGGGAGGGGGGCATTAAAAGTCAAGACTTCTTGCGTTCGCGGATGTGTTAATTGCAGCTGAAATGCGTGCAAGGCTTGCCGCGGAAACTGTGTCACGACATCGGGCCACAGTTTCCCTTTACCTTGGCGGCCATACACAGGATCGCCTACCAAAGGATGCCCTATGGAGGAGAGATGGACGCGGATTTGATGAGTGCGACCGGTTGCTAGCGTGCATTCAACCATCGTAATCGCTTGCTGTGGGGTGTTATTAGGAACGAACGTTTCTTTTACAACATAAAAAGTCTGGGCTGGTTTGCCACCTCTATGCACAATCGCCATTTTTTGGCGGTTGTTTCTAAATTGACATCTATGGGGTATACAATTGATGTAAGATTAATTGCTACCGATTTGTCTGAAAACGATGCTTTAAATTTAGAAATAGAAAAAATTTCATTTTATGGAATTGATAATCTTACAAATATGACTGGCGGGGGAGATGGATTAAAAAATCCATCAAATGAAACACGAGAAAAAATTTCAAAATCTCAAAAAATTCGTTTTTTAAGACCAGAAGAAAAAGAAAAAATTTCTTTAAGGTCAAGAGGAAAAATTGCATCTAAAGAAACAAAGAAAAAACTTTCTAT
>JBAWWF010000195.1:0-2742 GCA_037146895.1 Alphaproteobacteria bacterium
ATAAATATTCTGATATAGTCTCTATCAATGGGGTTGCACTTTGCTCTCCAGGATTACTAACCTTTAAGGAATAGAACAATGAAACAAACTATCAACCTCTCACAGTTCCGTGATGAGTTCCAAGCTATCCGTCCTAATAACTTCTCTTATGAGGGTTTAGAGCATCTTTTTAATTACTTTGAAGAGTGTGACCCCGATTGTGAATTAGATGTTATCGCTATTTGTTGCGACTTTAGCGAAATGACCGAGCTAGAAATTAGAGACGCTTATGGCTTGGACGATTCACAAAGCACAACCGAATATTTACAAAAGAATGGTTTTATCGTTGGCACTACTAAAACAACTGTTATTTTTCAAAACTGTTAAGGGGGATTTATGAGCAAATTATTTGAGGTCGTTTCTTTCTTGGCTCTTGGTATTACTTTGGGCTATATGTTTGCAGTAGCACTTTTGGGGGTTTAATCATGCAATTTAATTTAGTGGTGGACATCAACGAATCCGACATTGTCGAAGCTATGGAACTCAACGGACTAACGAGGGAAGAAGCAGTACACAGAATAGGAAACAATTTATATATGGGCTTGTCTTGCATTGATGCCATGTTGCATCGTGATTTAGGCATTGAATGTACTGATTCTTATGTGGGGGTGTAATTATGAAAGACTTAAAAGAACAAGGTTTTTATGTTGAATGGACGGGCGGGAATTGTTCCGCTTGGGTTAAAAAATTGCCTACGGGTCAATATATTGTCATCACTTGTGGGGGTGGCTGTTCCCATGAGTTTGAAATAGATATGCTTTTGGGTATTTACGACGGAAAAGAAGAAGATGAGGGAATGTGGGGCAATCTTATTGATTCTTTTGAGATTGATTTGACTAAGGAGGTAGCATGAAAACAGTCTATTTAGCCGATGCACATTCTAGGTCTTTCGATTTTTCAGCAATAGGCGAAACTGAGAAAGACGCTAAAAAGGCTCTTATGCTTGCATTTAGCAAACACGCAAAGCAATACAACCTCCCATCTACATGGTGGAGGGATGCCGTAGATTTCAACATTATTGAAATGCAATTAAATACACCTTATAGAGATAGGAGCGAGATTAAATGAAATTAAGACACATAGCAACCAATAAAAACGAGATTACATTAGCAGACGGGACGCAAGTCTTATTTAGTTATGCGACCCCCGTCGCTTGTTGGAAGGATGGGGAATACTTCAAGACATCTACAAAATGGAGTAACACGACCACTCGCCATATCAACTCATGGGTGCATCTTGCTAACGAAAAGCCTCAAGAGTATTTTGACAACTTGATAAGGGGGGTTTAATGGCTTACCACTTAGAGGACTTATTTCAGTCCATAAACGATATTTTTTATCAATTTGATGAGGGGGAAGTGTCTGCAGCCGAAGCCGAAAAAATGGCGGAAAGGTGTTGCCATGCGTTTATTAAGGACAAGATGACCGACAAAGAGACAAAAATGCAATATTCGCTTGCGGTTGCTTTTGGTCGTGGAATTCTGGACGGGGAACAAATCGACGAACTTTTGACAATTTATAAAGGGGCTACAAAATGAAAACACTTTATCCACAATTAAGACTGACAGACCCTAATTTTAATTATGTCTCTTCGGCTAAAACTGACATAAGAGAAACATTCAGGAAATTTTCAGCATTAAATCAAGAGTCAAAGATAGCTAATGTTGCTCCGACTCTGAATCCTGGGGGCTTTGTTCTATCTGCTGAATGGTTTGAGATGGAGTAATGTCAATAGCCTCTTGAGTTATTGTTCTCAATTTATCTGCAAGGGACTCTATAGTTACATGGCTTATTTGTGTGGCTTTCCCTTGCAATAATTGATTAGCTTTTAATACGCTATCGGCAACTGTTGCCAAGTGATTAGCTTTTACTTTGACTCTGACATGACCTGCCTCAGGATAGAAAAACTCATCGCCATTCTCTAATCTATCGCCTAATTCATCATATGTTTTCTCAATTATTTTGCGTTGCTTGGCTAATAAATCCTCTTTATGGTTTTGGAGTATGTCTTCTGCCATGTCAAACCACCAATTTTTAGACTTCCAAGAGGTAGCAGTAGCATAGGGGACTTTGTGCTTTTCACATATCTTGACCAGATTTGGATTTAAAAGGTAATCGGAAATAAATTGATACCTAAACTCTCTATCATAAGTGCTGCCCTCTTCTTTTAAATATCGGTTATTCCATTCCTCATAAGTCATTTTTGACATGATTTTCTCTCTCTTTTTGTCCGTAATATGCTATTAAAAGTGCCTCAGCGATATTGTGGTCTTTCTTTCTAAATTTCAGGTCACCAAATAAATCAAAAGAAGCCTTTAGTGAGTCTTCCTTAGAACTGATTTTAAGCTCTTTTTTCCATGTTTGTGGTGCAACGGTATACACCGGTATATTTAAAGCTCCCAAAACTCCTCTAATGCAGCCGTAAGTATCCCCAAAAGAGAATACAGATGCCACTCCTTGTCCAGGTCTGGAAGCTACCCCCTCAAGATAACATACAATATCAGGGTAAACCCTAAGTATGTTGTTTAATTTTTGAGCATCTACTTGACGTTTAATAAAGCCCGTTTTCTTTTGTGTAGGGATAGTCTCTAGTAGCTCAATATGTGAACCTGAAAGAATAGCTATGCCTCCGTCTAAGCCTGGGTCAATGCCTAGAATCATCACTGAAATTCTCTGCCTTCTGTATTGCCGATTGGATTGATAA
>JBAWWF010000196.1:0-2737 GCA_037146895.1 Alphaproteobacteria bacterium
GCAGTATATCGTCCCAAGCATCGATGCCCATGGAAGACAGCTAATGTGCCATCAAAATATTTATGTGATTGAAATGCATAGTTACGTTTATTTAGTTCCTTTTGTAGAAGATAAAGATAAAATATTTTTAAAAACAATTTTTCCTCATCGAAAGGCCACAAAAAAATATCTTATTAAGGAGGGCAATGAATTATGACGAACAGAAAACATCCTATTTTTAATCTAGATGAAGAAGAAAAAAGACTGTCCGATTCTTTTGATGCAGGAGAGTGGGAGAGCGTAGAAAATTTAGATGAAGAAATTGCTAAATCGCGCAAGGCGGCTTCTCTATACCTTAGTAAAGATAAACGGATTAATATCCGCATTTCCTCTAGTGACTTAGAGCGTCTTAAGCAACTTGCAGCATATGAAGGATTACCCTACCAAACTTTAATAACAAGCATTCTACATAAATACTCGGCAGGGCATCTTAGTTTATGATCGAATAAACTCATCTATGCCGAACTGGTAAATTACCGCAGCTTCAAGCTCGCAAGGCCAATAAGACCAAGGATCCATGCGATAATCCAGAAACGAATCACAATGGTTGATTCCGCCCACCCTTTTTTCTCAAAGTGATGATGGATCGGTGCCATCAAGAAAATACGCTTGCCCGTACACTTAAAATAAATAACTTGTATAATGACCGACACTGTTTCCACAACAAAAAGGCCACCAATAATGGCTAAGATCAGCTCATGCTTTGTGATTATGCTAATTATCCCTAAAGCTGACCCCACAGCAAGAGAACCCGTATCACCCATAAAAACTTTAGCTGGTGGCGCATTATACCAAAGAAACGCTAAGCCGCTCCCAATAAGGGCACCACAAACAACAGAAAGCTCTCCGGTATTCGGCACATAAGGCAGCTGCAAGTAATGCGCAAAATTAGAATGACCAACCAAATATGCAATCAAGCAAAAACATCCTGCCACAATCATGACCGGAACTATCGCTAAGCCATCCAAGCCATCCGTCAGATTGACTGCATTAGCCGCAGCTACAACAACAAAAACAGCAAATGGGATGTAAAAACTTCCTAAATGCAGCATGACATCTTTGAGATAGGGAATTGCAAGCTGGGTTGCCAGATCACCCTTCGTCAGCCATACAATGACAAGGCTAGCACCAAGTGCCATAACAATCTCTAGTAAAAAACGTAACCTTCCTGATACACCGCGATGACTATTGCGTGTCAGTTTTACATAATCATCCCAGGCACCAAGGCAACCAAACCCTGTAGTTATTGCCAAAACAACCCACACGTAAGGATTGCACCAATCCACCCATAAAAGTGTGGCTCCAATCATCGCCAATAAAATTAGCAGACCACCCATTGTTGGGGTCCCTTTTTTGGTCAGCAAGTGCTGTTCAGGCCCATCTTCACGAATCGGTTGACCATTCTTCTGTTTTGACTTTAGCCAATTAATGACTGGCTTACCCAAAAAGAAACCAATAAAAAAAGCCGTTAAAATAGCTCCACCAGTACGAAAAGTTATATAGCGAAAAAGGTTAAAAAAGCCAAACTCAGAACTTAAGGGAACAAACAGGTGATAGAACATTATTTTTCAGATCCGTTTAGATAGCGTGCTAAAAGCTTCTCGACCAGAAGAATGACTCGACTGGACTTTGAGCCTTTCACCATCAACACATCTCCTGGCTTTATCTGATCCTCTATTAAAGGGATAAGTTCTTCAATTGTTGCTGCATAGCCGCCTTGGCAAGAAGCAGGTAGCTTTTCGTAAAAATGAGCCATCATCGGACCACACGCAAAGGCTAAATCAATGCCAGATTTTTCCGCCAAAGGAGCAAGTGCCGCATGGCTCTGGACAGCATGATCGCCTAGCTCTCCCATTTCTCCTAAGACAACTATACGTCGTCCTCGTAAAACAGGTGCAATCATAGAACAAACCTCAAACGCCGCCTGCATCGAAGTCGGATTCGCATTATAAGCATCGTCAATTAACGTAAAGGTCCCCTGCCTCAGCTGTAGCGTGTATATTTGACCACGCCCAGATATCAAGGAAAGCGTCGATAGTCTCTCACAAACATTTTCAGGTTCAATACCTAAACTAACCGCCGCCGCAAAAGCACCCAGTGCATTCATCGCCCGATGCTCGCCCAAGAAAGGCAAGCGACACTTATAGGTCACTTTTCGTGATGCAAATGTCATTGCCATTTGCCCACGCACAGGATCTGGTTCAAGTGCTAGCAAGCGCACATCTGCTTTTTCGTTTTGACCATAGCTAACAATCTCTGTTGCTTTTGCCTTGTGGGATCTGGCACTTAAAAAATCAAAAAAAGCATCATCACGATTTAAGATTACCTCTCCTTCAGGAACCAAGCCCCCCAAGAGGTCTCCTTTTTCTTTGGCAATATCCTGCAAAGATCCCAGAAACCCTATGTGAGCCTCACAAATGCGCGTGATAAGGGCTACGTGAGGGTTGACAAGCTTTGCAAGCGGCGCAATCTCTCCCGGATTATTTGTACCAATCTCAAAAATACCAAACTCATCATCACGCGACATTCGCGCTAAACTCAACGGTACGCCCCAATGATTATTGTAACTGCTATGGGAATGAGTAGTAGCACCAAACGGCCGACAAATCTGCTGCAAGAACTCTTTCGTCGTCGTCTTGCCAACACTGCCCGTTAAGGCAACAATTTTTGCATTCGTTTGTTCCCGCCGATAGCGTCC
>JBAWWF010000197.1:0-2731 GCA_037146895.1 Alphaproteobacteria bacterium
GCTTAGATAGCTCTTGGATGCGGAACGTAAACAATGCAATCTGCCCCTCGGTTGAGCCGGTGTTAACCGCTGCTCCGCCATGCTCTTGAAAGAGCTCAGCTTTTTTCTCTTTAGTTAAATATGACATGCTTTTTGGATGTTTTAACCGTTAGTGATTACGAAAATCAGTTACAGCGGGGGCAAAGGTACATCTTTTTTGGTAAAGAAAAAGGGAATTCTAAACTGTGATGGAGGAAAAACGCTATTTTTTTGATAATCAAATGGGTAAATTATTTTTCAAAATAGAAAACGGAAAATATTCACCCGTTCCTAAAATTCCCGAAGGGAATGTATGTTTATAAATGTAGCAACAGTATTGCCAAAATCCTGAAGGGATTATATGTTTATCCTGGGCATATAAACATATAATCCCTTCGGGATTTGGGAAAAAGAACCTTAGACTGTGCTATAAATATACATTCCCTTCGGGAATAAAATAGCGCCTGGATAGTTACAGAAATGGAATAACATCATCATCTAATGCGGAAAATTTTCCTTTATTGGATCATCTTTATGTCGTGGGGATCTTTGGTAAAAGCCCAGATCACCGTCCCCAGCAACTTACTGCCGAAGGTAGGCGATACCCTTTTTACTGCTGTTGACCAATTGCCCACTACCATGCGGCCATTGATGGCTGGCCGCAATCAGCGTTGGGATTTAACAACGCTCCAAGCTCCTTTTACCCGTCGTGCGGTTTGGCGCCCTGCCAATCAGGGTAGCTATGGACGCTATTTTCGCAGTGCTGAAATGTTTACACAAATTGACGAAAACACCGAGGGCTATTACCGCACAACCTCCAATGAATTGTATTTAGTGGGCGCCTATGGCCCTGACCCGCTGGGGCTTAGTCGCCGGGCACTGATGCGTTATCAACCAGCTTTATTGGAACGAAAGTTGCCATTGCGTTATGGCGATGCTTTTCAAGACGACTCAAATGTGTCCTACACCTTAAGTAGGGACGAATTGAGCTATTCTTTTCGTAAAAAATTGCCCATCAGCGCTGATTCCATCCGTGTAAGGGTATCGCTTGACCGCCAATATTATGTGGATGGCTGGGGAAAATTGATTTCTCCTGGCGGTTTTTTTGATGTTTTGCGGGAAAAAAGGATTGAAATTCGCGATTTTAGAATTGAAGGAAAAATAGGCAATCGAAAATGGCAAGACCTCACCGGTATTGTCAAGGAAAAACAATTGCTCCGGGGTAGCACCATCATTTCTTACAATTACTACAGCAACGAAGATAAGGAACCCATCGCCATCATTTGGATGGATCCAAGCGAACAAAAACTATTACGTGCTGAGTACAAAGCTGACGATCCAGAGGCCAGCGTACAAAACATGAACAACCTGAAGTCCGATGTCTATGCTTTTCCCAATCCTGCTATCATCAACGTACGTTTTGAATTCTATAATTTGCCTTCTGGGGAGTATACGCTTACGATTTACAATATCCTTGGCGTTGAACAATGGTCAAAAAGGTATGTCATCAATGGAAACACCACTGAAAAGGCAGATATTTCGGAGTTAAAACGCGGAGCTTATCTGTACAGTTTGAAAGATGAGAACGGTAAAACGATAACCACAAAAAGATTAATGGTGCTCCGACCATAAAAAGGGGAAGCATTTTGACAAATGCCTCCCCCTTTTTTTGTTGCTCAATATTCACTCAGTTTTACAACTTGATGATTTTTTTTGTCAACAATTTCTCCCCATCCGTCAAACGAACAAGGTAAACGCCTTTTGCCCAATCGCTGGTTTCAAAAGAGGTTTGAAATTGAAATCCTGGATTGAGCTGTTTGTTTTGCACCATTATACGGCCATTCAAATCCATCACACTAATGGTAAGTTGTTTTAAGTTTTCCGGGCTGGTTAATTTCACCTGCAACTCATCAATCACTGGATTGGGATAGGTAACAACCTCTGCATTCAATTCTATAGGTGAATTTATCCCAGTAGCAGTACCTTCTGCAATTGCCAATGGCACGGAAAGCGTTGCACTTTGATCGCCATTTGAACCGCCATTTCCATTTACTGCGTTACCCGAAGCATAGAAGTTAACCTTTCCTGTTCCCTTTGCTGGAGCAGTCCAAGTAAATGACCAGGTAGGTGCAGTGCTTCTTCTCGAATGCTCAATGTAATTGCGACTATTGATAGTTACAGCTTGTACTCCGCTAGGTAAGGCGCTAAAAGTCCCTGCTGTTGCATTGGAACCATCTACTAGACCAACCGTCTGAAAGCCATAGCCCCCTGGAGTTCCCGCTCCAACTGTAATAGCGATCGTAAACGTATAAGCCTTTCCAGGAGTATACGAAGTCACTGCTTTACCTCCATCCGAAAGGGTTGCCGTTACTTTTGGATTATAAGTTCCACCGCCATGGCAATTGTTACAAGAACCAGCGCTTACTGGCGAGCCGGTTAAATCTTCCCCTTGAACCAATCCTGGACCACTTGAGTTACTGGTAAAAAGCATAATGCTAGCGGAAAGAAGGGTAAATAAAAGTAAAATTTGGGTTTTCATAATGGTGATTTTTTTAGGAAATAAGTTTCCCTTCAAACTTAGCGGAAAATATAGTCCTGCTTCCCGTGTTTGCACCACCTTTATGGTCACCCTCCCGACAAACACCCCATATGATGTACCTACATCGAATAATCGAAATATCTATTCGTCTCATAAAAAAGATTTCA
This sequence comes from Alphaproteobacteria bacterium, assembly GCA_037146895.1. Lineage (GTDB taxonomy): Bacteria > Pseudomonadota > Alphaproteobacteria > Paracaedibacterales > JBAWWF01 > JBAWWF01. The sequence continues at coordinate 2,725 of JBAWWF010000197.1, forward strand.
ATAAAAA
>JBAWWF010000198.1:0-2718 GCA_037146895.1 Alphaproteobacteria bacterium
ATCACGATGTGATCCCAAGATAATCTAATTTCCGGTATGACAGATATGAGATAACTCCTCACTTTACAGTGGGTGGAGATGCCATGCCTCTCTCTTATCCCGAACTTAGGTTATTTACTCTCCTTTAATCCTTCTTGGTCTAACCTAAAAATATGAAAATAAAACCATTACCATATTCCAAGGCAGGTATTCCTCAATTTGTAAAAGGAAAAAGCTTTAAGCCGCTAAATCCTGGAACAGCCATTACCCTTTTTGATTTATCATCACACCGCAGAGCGCGCGATGCCATGGATTTTGGCTTAAAGATGCGGCATTTAAAATTTCATATATTTGTTGTTGGCGAAGACCGCAGCGGCCGTATGACCGCAACAATGTCTTTTTTGAGTCAGCATATTAAGAGTTTACCTCCGCCGCCTGATTGGGTTTATCTTAATAATTTTGTTAATTCACATGCTCCTTTGCCTTTTCAATTACCTCCTGGAAAGGGCGTCTTTTTGCGTGAGCACCTGAACGATTTGATTGAAAGTATCCGCATCCTTTTAAACAAGACATTCTCGCATCCCGATTTTTTGGCACAAATTGATGCGATGTCAACCAATCTTGAAGAACAAATCCAGGAAGAGATTAATAAATTACGCAAAGATGCGTTGAGTAAAGGGTTGGAGATTGAGCAGAGCACACAAGGATTTCTGATTCATCCACAAGCAGGAAAGCAACCAACAGAAACACAAACACATGATTTAAGCGACATTCGTGATCGACTGAGCCGCATTACATCTTCGGCACACATGGCAGGGCGGCACCTGACGCAAGATATCGGCAAGGTCAAAGCAGCCATTATGGATCATGCTATTGCACCGCTCTTGGAACGATTTGCGCAAACCTATCAAAAGCACCTAGGAAGCTGGATCAAAGAATTAAAGCAGGACCTCATCTTACATATCGAGGATTTTTTAAGCGACGATATAGAAAATGATGGCAAATTAAAACCATCTCTTGCCGAGCGTTATGCCGTTAATGTTCTGGTTGATAATAGCTCCCTTAAACATCCCCATGTTGTGCTTGAACCAAATCCAACCTATGAGAATATTTTTGGCTCTATTAAGTATCGAACTCTGGCGGGCGGAGGGCTTGAAACTAACCTTACCATGATCAGGCCAGGAGCTTTACACCGAGCAAATGGGGGCATTTTAGTTTTACGAGCGGAAGGCTTAGCTAAAGATTTTTTACTGTGGGATATGTTAAAAGCAGCCTTGCGCGACCAGCATATTCGCATTGAAGAGGTTCAACGTGAGCATTCTATGCCCTTGGTAGATGCCCCAGCACCAGATCCAATCCCCTTGGATCTGCAAATTTTCATCGTAGGAGCTCCAGTATCGTACTATTCCTTTTTTTATATGGATCCTGATTTTAAAAGTTATTTTAAGATCAAGGCAGATATTGATCCTGATATGGAAGCCAGTGCAGAAAATTTGGCCCATCTTTCGTTGCTAATCCAGGAAGCTGCACAAACCGTTACACAGATGCAAATTAGTGATAGGGCTGTGAGTTATTTGATAGGCTACAGCACTCGTTGGGTGGGAAACCGTACTAAAGTTAATGCCCGCTTTGAGCTGATTGTCGACGTCATCGGCGAGGCTAGTATTCATGCACAATTGCGCAACTCAAAAACCATTTCTTCTCGTGATATTCGTGAAGCATTGATAGTAAGGCGGGAGAGGAATGCGCGCATAGAAGATCGAACTCATGAATATATTGTCCAGGGTCAAGTGCATATCCAGACAGAAGGAACAGTCGTCGGACAAGTCAATGGCATGGCCATACATGGTAGCCTCGATCATTCCTATGGCATACCAAGCCGTATCTCGGCGCGCACTTACATGGGTGAATCAGGGGTTATCAATATCGAACGCCTCATAGATATGTCCGGTCCGATTCAGCAAAAAGGTGCTTTTATCACCGATGGTCTGCTGAATGGCATGTTTTCTCAAGATTTTCCCGTGTCCTTTAACTGTTCGCTGACCTTTGAACAAAATTATTCCGATGTCGAAGGTGATAGCGCGTCTATGGCCGAAGTGCTGGTGATACTTTCCTCTCTATCAGATATCGCGCTGCGTCAAGATCTCGCAGTAACGGGATCGGTAGATCAATTTGGTTTTTCGCAAGCCGTTGGTGGTGTTGCTCATAAGATAGAAGGCTTTTATAGAGTTTGTAAAAACCAAGGGTTTACAGGAACCCAAGGAGTTATTATTCCCTGGGCCAACGTCGAGCATGTAATAGTGCGCGATGAGATAGTTGAAGATATGAAGCGCAAAAATTTCTTTATCTGGCCAGTTAAAACCGTTTTTGAGGCACTTGAGCTCATGACTGGACAACCAGCAGGCACTAAACGACTCAAAGACGGCTTCACCAAAGGCAGCGTTTGCGATGCTATTTATCAGCGGCTAAAGATTTACCATTCGCTTCTAGAGACCCATAGACGCTGAAATGTAGTTATTATTCATAATCTGAATAACCTGAGTTCGGTATAAGGAAGGCTTTAAGTGAGGTGCTATCTCATATCTGTCATACCGGAAATTAGATTATCTTGGGATCACATCGTGATCCCTTAGAAAATCTTATTGTCCGGTACCCAGGGGAGGTCTGCAACAAGGTTAGTGCAGGTTGCCCCTGGGTACCGGACAGCAAGAAAATAGCGCATTCGCTTACGCTCATTGC
>JBAWWF010000199.1:0-2713 GCA_037146895.1 Alphaproteobacteria bacterium
CCGTCGGCTGATTATTCAAATTGCGGCAGAACGAGTGCAATCTTACCGCAAAAAAGAGTGACGAAATGTTTGTGAATTTTACCAAATGTTTTTGCAACATAATTGTTTTTCTTGTTTCAAAACCGACTGGTTTTGGAGTGTGCCAGAAAAAATTAAATACTTGATCAAAATACAGCAAAAAGTTGTACCAAAACTATTGCCAAAAAAAGATTGGTATAAAGTTGGATATTTTTGTATTTTTGGAACATGAGTTTGATACTATGAAATAAAGGTTAACAGTTTCCAATGAATGTGATTATATGAATATGAAATTTGGGTATGCTCGTGTTTCTAAAAATGATCAAAGCTTGGATGTGCAATTGCAAAAACTTAGAGAAGTTGGTTGTACGGAAATCTTCCAGGAGAAGATTTCTGGGGCCAAAGATGAGCGCCAAGAATTACAACGTTTGATGGAGAAACTGCGCAAAGGAGATACGGTTTATGTGGTGCGTTTGGATCGTCTAGGAAGACGGATGACGAATCTGATTGAGCTGGTTAACGAATTCAAAGAAAAGGGGGTGGAGTTTGTCTCCCTGGAGAACAACATTGATACAGCTACTCCTATGGGTATGCTGCTATTCAACATGTGCGCAGCGTTTGCTGAGATGGAGAGAGAATTGATCAGGGAGCGAGTCAAGGCAGGGCTAGAAATCGCTCATAAGAGGGGTAGGATGGGTGGTAGGCCTAGGGTGGTGACTCCTGAGAAGATCGATACCCTAAAGGGGCTTAGGCGGTCTAGGGAGTTTTCTGTAAGGCAGATGTGTGCCATGGCTAAGGTTAGTAGGTCGGGTTATTACAGGGCTGTAGGTGAAGGAGGGCCGTAGTGGTTGTTTTATGCTAGTGGCCTCAAATCGCAGAGATCTTAGCACTGGGCCAAATTGGGAAAAAAATCATGAAACGTTGATCAAAAGACATGCCGCTTTTGCACACCACCCCAACTTATGTTCTTACTTATGCCAACCGATTGTTTGCAGTTCCCCCCAAACAGAGAAGCTCAGGCTATCCATTGATTTCCATAATCAATGGGCCTTTTGTGGGTTGCTCTTCAGAGCGATAAAATATTGTTTTGGAAAACGGATTTTTTTTGCCGACTCTCCAACCATCAACCCTAATTTTAGGTGCATTTGCAGCCTCTACTAACACAAAGGCAGCTGGTACTTTATACCGATCACTACGTTGACTTATATCCCGAATAAAGTAAGAACTATCGGAGAAATAAGTGTAAATCGTCTCAAGATCTTTGTTTTCAATATCTGAACGAGTGGCGTCAATTCTCAGAAGAGAGACAAACTTATCTTTAGGTGCTTGTTTACCAAAAAGCTCATCAATAAAAACGGATACATTCTGGGTGGATCTGAGGCCAAGCTGCCTTAAGTTATGTAAAGCATTTTTGCTGAAGTAATCACAAATCTTTCTTAGTGTCTCATCGTTTTTTTGTCCAAAATCAAAGTCGGATAGATCGATGCGAAAGACAGCTTGAAAAGCTTGGGCCTTTGCTGTTCCTTCTAGTATATCTCTTGATAATAGCGTGATTTGGCGCTCATAAGGAACTTTACTAAGAAAATCCTCGTATTCATCGGGAACGGGGGTCTCTTCAAGGGGGGTAGGTGGCTCTTTTTTAGATGCAACCATTTCTAAAAATGCCGTCAATTCAGAAGGATTATGTCGTAATGCAACCGCAATACGCGAAACCTGGCTATCATCCAAAGCCCCCCCCCCTTCTTGATTAGCTCCAAAAGTAGCTTGATGAATTAGAAAACTTACAACCAAGCCAACGTAAATAGACTTTTTCATCTTATCCTCCCTTGTAATTCTGTTAACATCATTTTTGTAGACCTCATATATCAGTGCCATCATAACTGAATGCAAAAATCTGGAGCGCCTCTGGTGAAAGTCTATCAATAGATATACCTAACCCAGTGTTAAAAAACCCTTGAATAATTATTGCCATTTTTCCATTTTTCAGCATTTGAGCCATTGTACCTCGACAATAAAGGCAGATATCAAGATAACTATACAAATCCATTTGGACCTTTAAAATCCGGGTTTTTCCTGGTTCTAAATTTTTGATTGGGTGAAAATTTTGTTTTAGCTTTTTATTCATGGCTACCAAACCAGCTTGTTCTAGCCAAGATAAAAATGCTTGTTCAGATTGATTAAAATAAACTCCACTTGATTTAGAATTAGCACCAAAGCAGGAATTCTCCCCCATATAACAAGGCTGTCCATAAAGTGCATTGGTTAGCTCAACTCTATTTAAAGCCTCTTGGTTACCTCTAAGTTCTGATTCATATTTTTCTTGTTCTGTCATCGTAGATTTTTTGATTTTTTTGGCCGTATGTTTTGCTCCCTCAGAGTCTCCAGCTTCTTCAGGAGCCATAAATATTCTTCCCTCGACACTACTTATAAGCTTTTTAAGATCCCCAAACGTTCCACCAGCAACAGGAGGAAGCTTTTTAATTAGGCGATTAATATCGTTAAATCTAAAAATCTTTGTTTTATAAATGTTTTCCAGCAGCAAGCCTTCAGCTTCGGATATATCACGTTCAAATAAATCATCTGCAATCAAGGAGTAGTCACTCATGGCATTCTTTACAGCTATACATTGAGGTATCTTCGTTCTTATTCCCTGCCATAAATCCATAAAAAACTTCTTTTCTAAAGAGAATCTTAC
>JBAWWF010000200.1:0-2695 GCA_037146895.1 Alphaproteobacteria bacterium
ATTTTACCCCCGCAAAACGACCAAGACTTGGTAGTTTATCCCCTGATAAACGACCAAAAGTTCTTGCTTTTACCCTGAAAAACGACCAGAATATCAGCAATATATGCCTGAATTTTGACCAAGGATTGCCCATGAAGAGAAGTATCGATTACCATCTATCAAACTGGAAGCAGAATCCCAGGCGTAAGTCTTTGATTTTACGGGGCGCACGTCAGGTGGGCAAGACTCATGCGGTCAGAAATTTAGGCAAACAATTCGATAACTTTGTAGAAATAAATTTTGAGGTTGATCTAGAAGCCAGGACCATATTTGATGGTAATTTGCATCCAGACCGTATTGTGCAGCATTTAAGTTTGCACACCAATCAGGATATCATTCCAGGTAAAACCCTCTTGTTTTTAGATGAGGCGCAAGCACAACCACAAGCGCTTATAGCCTTGCGCTACTTTTATGAGGAAATGCCTGGATTACACGTTATTGCCGCGGGATCCCTATTGAATTTTGCCATCGCAAAGGTAGGTGTACCAGTTGGGCGGGTCGAATTCTTGCATATGCATCCTATGTCGTTCATTGAATTTTTGTATGCTACCGGCCATCAAAGGATTGCAAAAGCGATATTATTAGAGCAATCAGTAACTGATCCCCTAACAGGGCCCATGCACGATATGTTTCTGAGATTACTCAATGAATATTTAGTGACTGGTGGCATGCCGGAGGCTGTACAAATATGGAAGGATACCCATGATTTAACCGCTGTCATGGCTGTACAGCAAAGTATTGCCAGAAGCTATACTGAAGATATTCCAAAATATGCACCTAAATCACAGGCAGAACACGTTGATGTTATATTTAAACACATTCCGCATATGCTAGGACAACGCTTTAAAAACACTAACATACCCGGTGAGTATACTACAAGGGAATTGGCGCCGGCTATTGATTTGCTAGAAAAAGCAATGATTGCTCGCAGAGTTTACCACACATCAGCGCAAGGGTTTCCTCTTGCGGCCCAAAGTGATCTGAGAAAATATAAGTTGCTTTTAGTGGATGTTGCGGTCACGCAGAAACTATTAAACAGCGATCCACGTGAATGGATTTTGAATCCTAAAATATCCTATATAAACAAAGGTCCATTGCTTGAAGCATTTGTAGGACAAGAACTTATTGCTTATCAAGACCCTACTATCCCAGCCGAATTATTTTATTGGTACGGCGAGGGGCGTGGCAGTACTGCAGAACTTGACTACATTATCACCGTGAACCGCGACGTTGTTCCGGTTGAAGTGAAAAGCAACCGTGGGTCAAGCCTCAAGAGCATGCGATCTTTTCTGACAAGCCATCCAAACTCAAAATACGGCGTGCGCTTTTCAACTCATAATTACTCGGTGTTTGACACGCTGCATTCCTATCCGCTATATGCGGTAGCTGCACTGTTCCCGCAAACTCATGCAGCACTACTTGCTTTATAAGGGTTTATAGTGCGTTAGGCGTTCTAAATTGCATAGCGACAAGATAGATCTCCCGCGAGTCTTGGCGGCTAGCGGTTGGTTTATAATGGTGAACTTTAGCAAAATAGCGTTTGACCTGCGCTAACAGCTGCGCATCAGTGCCGCCGCGCAGCACCTTAACGATCATAGAACCTCCTGGCTTTAAGTAAGATTTCGCCATATCAAAAACATCTTCGGCCAGCCCCATAATGCGCAGATGATCAACTTGGCTCACACCGCATGTGGCAGGTGACATATCGCTGAGGAGGACATCAATACCATTGGGATACATGGTGCGTATGGTTGATTCCGCTTGCGTGAAATCTCCCAGCATAACATGTGCACCAGTCAGTGGATCCATCGGCAAAATATCGATAGCTAAAACGGGCTGGTATGCTTTGGTTAGTTCAACAGCGACTTGCGTCCAACCCCCAGGAGCGGCCCCAAGATCAACTACAGCAAGCCCCCCCTTAAAGATACTGAATTTCTCATGAATTTCTATTAATTTAAAGGCCGCGCGCGAGCGATACCCCTGTTGCTTAGCTGCACGCACGTAAGGATCGTTCAATTGACGCAGCAACCACTCCCGCGAGGACGTAGTCCTCTCCTTGCGGCTTTTCAAGAGCACTTTACTATGTCTGGTTTGCTGTATTTTGCTCACTTATGATCACCCTAGTAACGTAACATTCAGATTATGAGGCAACCCTTCGAGGCTGTTTGCCCATAGGCTGAATGTTACACTCACTCTAAAACGCGCATTAATTCTAGAAGGATTCCCTCGCGAACACCGCGATCTGCGACACGTAAGCTACTTACAGGGCAACTTCGACAAATTCCTTGAAGAATGGCTGATCCTACCACAACTAGATCGGCACGTCCAGTACCAACGCACGGATGTTGGAGGCGTTCGTCATAAGTCATCTCAAGAAGGCCATTGATAACATTTTGCAGATCGGCTGTTTCTAATAAAAGACCATCAATAATACGGCGATCATACCGCTCAAGTTTGAGTTGGATCGCGGCTAAGGTGGTTACTGTTCCTGAAGTCCCAACCATTTGCACTTGGTTTTGATCCATAAACTGTTTGATATAATTGCGTGCCGTAAAGCTAGTAAGGCTTTGATAAACACGCTCTAGGATTATCTCATACGTAGCCGTAGTGATCGGTTGACCACCACCGGACTCTTCGCTGGTAGTGACAACCCCAA
>JBAWWF010000201.1:0-2657 GCA_037146895.1 Alphaproteobacteria bacterium
GATGAAGTCGGCGACAATCAGGAAATAGCCAGGGAAACCCATAGATTCGATGATGCCGAGCTCCTCCTCCAGGCGCGCCTGGTACTCGGGCGGGATCTCTCCATGCAAGCGCTTTGCCAATCCAGCTGCGGCCTGATAACACAGCTCATCCTTTTCACTACGCCCAGATGCGGAGGCAAAGGGCGGCAGCAGAGGTTTTACTTCTCGCGGCATGAAGCTACAACGCTGAGCAATAGTAAGAGTGTTGGCCGTAGCCTCGGGAATGTCTGCAAACAGCTCTAGCATCGCCTCTGTCGACTTAAAATAGTGCTCGGGGGTGACTTGGCGACGTTCCGGCTGACTAACGGTAGTACCTGCTGCTACACAAAGAAGCGCATCGTGCGCCTCGTAAAGATCAGGCGTGGCAAAATAGGCGTTGTTCGTTGCTACAAGCGGTAGTTCATACTCATCCGCAAGTGCTAAAAATTGCGGCTCTAGTTGATCTTCCAAAGCCAGACCATGGCGTTCCAGCTCAATATAAAGATTGCCAGGAAAGATGGTCTTTAACGCCGTACACAGCGTTTGCACTTTAGCAGCATCATTGAGGAGGAGCAGTTTAGCCAAGAGACCATCCGCACCACCTGTTAGCGCGATGAGTCCCTCAGAGCATTCGTTGAAATCTGCGAGGTGTAATGTAACTGAATCTGTGCTCTGCTCGCGCAAATACGCTTGGCTAATCAAGGAGAGGAGGTTTTTGTATCCTTTTTCCGTTTGCACCAGCAATATCATGGTACCCGAGACAGCATCGTCCGTTAGGATGGCCTGGCAACCAATGATCGGCTGTATCCCAGCTCCGGCGCAGGTCAGGGCAAATTCAAGTGCCCCGAAAAGATTCATGGAATCGGTCATGCCAACTGCGGGCATGCCTGCTGCCTGACATAGTGCTGGCAAATCCTTGACCTTAATCGCCCCCTCCGCGAGGGAATAAGCACTATGGACGCGAAGATGGATAAACGATGGCGACATAATCAGGAATAAGCCATCAGTTGACAGAAATTAAGATTCCTGGATTGCTTCGCTGCGCTCGCAATGACGAATAGAACGCATGCACCCCATCCGTCATTGCTATTTACCATCTCCCCGTCATTGCGAGCGCAGCGAAGCAATCCAGGAAAGCAAGCATCTTCATTCATAGGCATAGAACGCATTAATCTCTCCAAATTCATTGTTTGAGTATATACCCAAAATTGCCTAATTCAACTCCCACGTTTTGCTCAAAAAGCCTGCGATTGCTCAATAACTCGTCATAACTTTCCGATGACATGTCCAAATAGAGACAGTCGTCGTCAATCGCCTCTCGTAGCGGCCAGCCCACGTTTTCTACATCTCGGGCGGCCTCTATCGATGTTGCCATAGTGATATGCTGGATCCCCTGCCGCTGCGCAAACCCCATAACCGCCTCAAATAACTCATGGTAAAAGCGTCCAGCAAAAACCGCGAGCTCAACCTCAGAGTAGCGACACGCTACATTCTCCGAGAGAAGAATGTGCACCTCGCTCAATTCCCAATTCTCTTTAGGCACTAATTGCGCAAAGCCACACACGCCAAAACGTTCATCCAGAGCTATAAAATAAACAGCCTGCTCCGTATCGTGAATATCGCATTTTAAAAAAGCCTCAACCAATAAATATGTATATTTATGACGCTCTTGCGGGATTATTGAACATATCATGCGTATTTTCCTCCATAAAAATTAAATAACTACACATATTTCTGCTTAAGAAGTGTATCATGTCAATGATATGGGATAAGATTACACTAGCATTGATATAGAGACTTACTTAGTGTATTATATTTTTTGAAAGTAATAAAAACTTTTGCAATCAACTGAACATAAATATTAGGAGACTGGAAGTGCCATTAACTCGTGGGCAACGCTTTCGTTATGCGCGATCTTTATTAACCATACCTCGCACCGTGTTTACGGAAAAGCACGGCATCGGCTATCACTCCCTGCAATCGTGGGAGATTCAGCGCAGCGGCTCGCGCGATGGCAATGTGGCACGCTTCTGCCAAGCTCTAACCGCGGAGGGTGTTGTCTGTAGTGAGGAGTGGATTGTAGATGGCACGGGACCTCAGCCTTATCTGGTGACGGATACGGAGACCCTTGCCTACCTTCCTCTGGTTAGCGCGCGCACGCTCAAAGGAAAACCACGCAATAAACAAGAAGCTCTCTTATTTAAAGAAATAGCCTTTTTCCAAAAAATCCATAAAAAAGCGGGAATGATTCCGCTCATTGTCAGGAATGAGGAGACTGCCTTGGGAACGGTCTATCCACGTGGAGCTTACTTAGGTGCACAGCGCATCGCGGTAGAAGATTGCGACAAGCTCCACAACACGGTTTGCCTGGTAGAGGTGGAGCCGGCGCACTATCTCCTGCGCCATTTTCGCAAAGAGGGACAGCTCTTTCACTTGCTGACCCCTGATCTGACGCGCCCGCCAATACTACTAGAGCATATCACTAGCTTGGGCGAAATCCTCTGGCAACGCTACTTACCAAAGTAATTAGCCTAAAATATACATTTTTAAGATTATCCATAACCACTTAGGTGATGAAGGATTACTGGACCCGCCTTCGCCAAGGCTCCGGCGAGACCATAAATCTCGCCAAGCCGAAG
>JBAWWF010000202.1:0-2653 GCA_037146895.1 Alphaproteobacteria bacterium
TTGAGGTTGCAAAGATTCCTGGATTGCTTCGCAAGGGCCCGCAATGAAGGCGTAGAGACAGGTAATGATGCCACATCCGTCATTGCGAGCCCTCGCGAAGCAATCCAGGAATCGTTAACCTTAGCAACAGCAGGCCCAGAGTTGCTAATTTTCAGCGGGATTGGCTGACGATTTGTTTTAAGGGTTAGTAATTTTACTACCTAATCCCATAAGCCAGCTCTTTTCTCTAGGTGGCACCAGACGGGCGCATGGTCGGACGCCTTGTCTTTGCCGCGCTCCTGCTTAGCAACACCAGCATCTTTCATAACATCCGCAGCCAGCGGCGATAGCAGCAGGTGATCGATCCGTAGCCCCTCATCACGCAGCCAAGCTTGGCTGCGGTAGTCCCACCAAGTGTAGGGACCAGCCCCCTCAGGATATTGGATGCGTAATGCATCGTAATATCCCAGATGAAAGATCGACTGCAAAGACAGCCTTTCCGCCATTGAACACAACGTTTGCTCATGCCAAGCCGCGGGATCGTGGACGTCATCATCTGTGGGTGCAATATTGTAGTCACCACCAATAACGGTGATTTCTTCGTGAGTCAGCAGGCGCGCCATATGATTGCGCAAGTGCTCCATAAAACGAAGCTTGTAGATGTACTTGTCGCTACCGATGCTGCCGCCATTGGGAACATACACGCTAGCCACACGGGCCACACCTTGGGGAGCATTCACCACAGCTTCAATATAGCGTGCTTGAGTCTCATCTACGAGGGTGGGCAAGCCTTCGGTGATATCCTCCAGCGGATATCGAGAAAGAATGGCGACACCGTTGTAGCTCTTCTGGCCGTGAATCACGATATTGTAGTTGGCGAATGCATCCATAGGAAAATGCTGCGCTTCACACTTTATTTCTTGCAGTAGCAGAACATCAAAATTTGAGTTTTCGACCCACCAAACAATATTATCGAGACGAGCCCGAATCGAATTTACATTCCAAGTAACAACATTGAGCATCAGGATTCCTTATAGTGAAAAAGAATTACCACAGCCACAAGATGCGGTAGCATTGGGATTTTTGAGTACGAACATCGATGCCGCCATGTCATCAACGTAATCAACTATTGCCCCTTGAACTAATTCTAGGGAAACGCTGTCGATAATAATCTCCGCACCGTCTTTGGCAAAAATTTGATCCTCAGCACTATTCTCAGCATCTAAACAAAACTTATACTGAAAACCAGAACAGCCGCCGCCCAATACCGTGATACGCAAGCGCAGCGGCTGATCTTTTCCAGCTGTTAGGCTTGTTAATTGCCGAACAGCACTATCGCTTAGTTGTAAATCCAAAATTACCCGCCATTCAAATGCCAATAGCTAATGTAATCACAAATCCTATACTAAACAAAGCAATTCTGTCATAATTATTGTAACTCCCCAGCATAAACCTCGGCGGGCACCGTAGCTCGCAATGACGGCGGAGAGCTAGCAATAGTGCCGCTTTCGTCATTGCGAGCTCTTGCGAAGCAATCCAGGAATCTTTCATCCTCACGGTGTTTGAGCATGACCTTATGAGTTACTAATTATTAGCCATTCACTGTTGCAATCCATCCATTTTCATAATCCCATATTTGCATCGAAATGAGACATATTTGACTAGTTGTTGGATGCCAATTATTCAGTTCTATCTCCCGCCACTTCGCAATCCTAAATGCTTTCCTAGCATCAATTTGTTGCTGAGTAACTTTCACTCCGGTTCTTGCTTCTCTTGCCTCTACCCTTGATCTCATTTCTATTTGGCCTATGTCATCTAGTTCTTCTTCATTTGATTCATTAGCAAATCCTACTGCTCCGTAGAGCCCGCGTTGCCCCTCATTACTATCCGACATTTCATCATCAGAAGCAGCCATTATCGCTGAGCTGCTCATGATCATTCCAGCCAGCAATATAGCTCCTGTCTTTTGAATAATGTTCAGTCGTTTTACGCTCATTGGTTTTCTCCATAAAAATTTATCTATAATTGTGTGCAAGACACGGTTTTGATCCTACAGCAATACAAACATCAACCGCAAATTTTCTTATTATATGCGTGATCAACCATGATGCAATATCCTAGTAAATTCTACTTCTAAAGTCGAATTTACTAGGATGGTGCTGTGAGGCCGTCTGCGTAAGGTTTTTGGCTTCAACAATTTTACTACATTAAATCAAATCCATTGATTTCCGGCTTTCAAAACTCTAAGGTTTTTAAATGAGAACAATCGATATCGCTGCATTTCCCCTTTTACAAAAATCTGCCAGACAAGGGCTGTTCCAAATCTTTGCCAAACATGGGCAGAGCTTACGCTTTGTCGGCGGCTGCGTCCGTGATGCTATTCTTGGGGTTGCGGCGGACGATATCGATATAGCAACAACCGCTTCACCTGAACAAATGATCGCAATCTTTAAGGAGCACGGCATTAAGTGGGTTCCTACGGGAATTGATTTTGGCACCATAACCGCTGTTATCGACCGTACGCCATTTCAGATTACCAGCCTCAGGCAAGATTGGCAGACGGATGGACGACGCGCTCATGTTATCTTTGGGACCGATTGGCTCGAAGATGCAAAACGCCGCGACTTCACTTTCAATGCCCTCTATATGGACGAGACTGGCACTGTCTTTGATT
>JBAWWF010000203.1:0-2630 GCA_037146895.1 Alphaproteobacteria bacterium
CAAGGCTAAAAGAACGCTTTCATCGTCCGGCCTGCGTCATTGCTTTCAAGGATGGAATCGGCAAAGGTTCCGGCCGTTCTGTTGCAGGTGTTCATCTCGGACAAGCGATGCACCTGGGCGTCCACGAAGGGCTGCTCGTGCACGGCGGCGGTCATGCTATGGCCGCTGGGTTTACTGTGATGCAGGAGCAATTTGTCCCATTTCGTAATTTTCTTTTTGAAAAACTAGGTCAGTCTATTAAGACTAGCCCGCACACCTTGACTTTAGAGGGGATATTGGCACCTAGCGGGTGTACATTAGAACTCATAGAGCATCTCCAATGCTTAGAACCCTTTGGCACTGGTAATCCCAACCCTCGTTTTGCTGTGAATCATGTTCGTTGCCGTTTTGCTGAAAGTTTCAGTGATAACCACATAAGAGCAAGTTTTGTTGGTGAAGATGGTACAGAGCTGCGTGGAGTCGCTTTTCGCAGTGCTAACACAAGTTTGGGGCAATTCCTGCTCAGTCGACCGCAGCAGCACATGCATGTTGCAGGCACCCTCAAGCTAGATCAATGGAAGGGCCGCAAGACTATTAGCTTTTTCATTGAGGATGTAATGCCATGTTAACTATTCAGCCTATGGACGACCCTTCGAGACGGCGTGTTAGCTTGGTAGAGATTATAATCTAGCATTAGCTCCTACAAAGCGCGTGACACGGTGCTTCATCGAAGACGCATAAAAGCAATATCCTGTGGTTCCTTTTTGTTTAGCGGTATACATAGCTGCGTCAGCTTGAGAAAGTAGAACATCAAAGTCATGACTGTGGTGTGGATAAAACGATACTCCAATACTAATTCCCACGGTAAAAATAGTGTTATTGTAATGGAAAGGTGTATTGATAATTGCAAGAATGCGCTCCAGCATTGGCATAGCTGCATCTGAAGTTGATATATCTTGGATGATGGCAGCAAATTCATCGCCACCAAAACGCATAATAAAATCATGGCCGCGCATGCAATGGTGCAATCGATGTGCTACTTGAACAAGAATCCAATCTCCGACAGTGTGACCATTTGTATCGTTAATAGCTTTAAAACGATCTAAATCCATAAACAGAAGGGCAAACCCACGTGATTTACTCGTAGATATATCAGCGGCTTGCTTTAAACGAGTATAAAATTGCTCACGATTCTCCAGCCCTGTCAGGACATCGTGATGGGCCATGTAGGCCAGATGTTCATAATAAGCATGCTCTGCTGTATTATCCTTGAGGATAATAATCGTATCTCCCGCTGCTGTACGGTAGCTTGCTATCTCAATAGCTTGGCCTGTAATTAATTGTTCTAACCATGAAGTTGCGGGGGAAGATAAGATTTCCAATCGATCTAAAAACCATTTTTCCTTAGCATCTTCAAGTTCGTCTTCTGGATAATGCGAGAAATTGATAATGCCACTCTCGAGAATGGATGCAAGCCATGTCTCGGTTGACATACCGATCAACCGCGATGAAAGTTTCTTTAAATAAGGGAAAACATCAAATGTTTTATTGTTATAAAGTAAGAGGTTTTGATTTTGATCAAAATAAACAAAACCATACGTTAGTTTCACAATATTTTTTTGTAATTCTTCGCGCATGCGCTGCGATCTCTCTGTAGTCTCTCGGCGCAATTCGTAGGCGATTTTCTTTTCAAAGCTGGCCTTAACCCGTGACTTTAAAAGTGTTGAATTCAAGGGTTTAATCAGGAATTCTTCAGCTCCCTTTTCTAACATCAGACTCATGCTATCAAGCTGATTAAATGTTCCCATAACGATGACAGGTATATAACCAAATACATCTTTTTTAATAAGATCGGCGATTAAATCAGCATAAGCCCCTTCAGATGATTCAATATCAATAAGAATTACATCAATCGCATTTTTGGTGATAACTTTGTAACCGGTTTGCACATCGCTAACCGTAAAGACTTCATGCCCCTCATGAGCAAGACGACGCTGCACAGACTCCGCTGTGTTTGGATTGCTGTCGATAATCAAGCATTTCCCAGAACGTTGCTCGCCTGCAGTTTCTGTTATCACGATTTCCTAAACCCTTAAAAAACAACAATTCTTTCAAAGGAATTACAGCATGGATTTGGTTAATAAAAAAAGAATAAAAATTAAAAGCGAAAGGTATTAGGGGGGGGTAGGAGCTAGGAATCAGATGTCAGGTATCAGAAATCAGGGCCAGCAAGAATTCTTGCCTGATTCCTGATTTCTGACTTCTGATTCCTGTATTAGTCGCCGTCTTCTTCTTTTCCAGCTTCTTCAACCTTCTCAGGGCCTTTTTGGCTGCCATCAGCCTTAACATCGGCAGCTTTGCCAGCAACAGCTGGAGCTTTAGGATCGGCCTTAGCATCGGCAGCAGGTGCAGCAATAGCAGCAGTAGCTGCTACTCCAATAATTGCTGCTGATAGTAGTAGATTTAAACGTGTCATAAAAGTCTCCCTTTTAAAATATTAACCGAACGTTCGGATTATAAATCCAAACTAATACTTTTGTCTAAGTTTTTTTAAACAGCGGGTGCGATTAAAAGATAACTCTCCATGTATATTCTAAAAGAACCTGGATTGCTTCGTCGTAAACTCCTCGCAATGACGGCGGAGAGCTAGT
>JBAWWF010000204.1:0-2616 GCA_037146895.1 Alphaproteobacteria bacterium
AATCGAGAACCGGAGCGGAGTGTATTCTTCATACATGAGCACCGGAAGCGCAGATGGAGCGTAGCAGTTGGCCATAGGCTGAATAAGTTATTAGAAGGAGAAAAAAGATGTCTGAAATATCAGCAGCACAAGTTAAGGATTTGCGCGAGAAGACTGGCGCGGGGATGATGGATTGTAAAAAGGCACTTGCCGAGTCGGGGGGTGATCTTGAAGCAGCCATTGATTGGTTACGTAAGAAGGGGCTTTCTGCTGCCGCTAATAAGTCTGGGCGCGTAGTCGCTGAAGGTTTAGTTGGTGTTGCAACTGCCGGAAATGTCGGTGCTATCGTTGAAATTAATAGCGAGACAGACTTCGTTTCGCGCAATGAGAATTTCCAAACCTTGGTTAATCAGGTTGTAGCTATTGCTTTAGCAACTGATTGCGACACTGAAAAACTTAAGGAAGCAGCTTTTCCTGGTGAGGGTGGTACGGTTGCGGGTGAAGTCACCCGTCTGGTTGGTGTGATTGGCGAGAACATGTCGCTGCGTCGCTCTGTCAGGATGGCCGTTAAGCAAGGTGTGGTTGCGTCTTATATCCATAGTGCCATGGCTCCAGGTTTAGGACGTATTGGCATTCTCGTTGCTCTTGAGTCTAGTGCCGATCCTGTAAAGCTCACTGAATTTGGCCGAAAGGTGGCTATGCACATTGCGGCTGCACAGCCTAAGGCTCTCAGCATTGCTGATGTGGATCCGGCTATGTTAGAACGCGAGCGGGCGATTCTCCTTGAACAAGCGAGGGCCAGCGGTCGTCCTGAAGAGGTCATTGCTAAAATGGTTGAGGGTCGTTTACGCAAATACTACGAAGATGTCGTTTTGCTGGAGCAGACCTTTGTGATCGATGGGAAAACCAAGGTTGCGGATGTTCTGGTTGAGACTGCTAAGGAACTTGGGGTACCGGTAGAGATTACCGAGTTTGTTCGTTTCACGCTTGGTGAAGGTGTTGAAAAGCAAGAGACAGACTTTGCTGCTGAAGTTATGGCACAGGCGACGAAGTCTTAATGCCGATACCACACTCTCGTGTTTTGTTGAAAATATCTGGGGAGGCTTTGGCCCCCCCAGAACCGCTTTCATCGCCGCACGGCATCGATCCAGCAATGCTCGAAAAGCTTGGGTTGGATATCAAAAATGTGCACGATTCCCAGATTGAAATTTGTATAGTCATTGGCGGCGGTAATATCTTTCGTGGTGATTCTGGTTCCGAAACCCACGGTATTGATCGCGCGACATCGGATTATATGGGTATGCTTGCTACGGTAATTAATGCCTTGGCTTTGCAGAGTGCGCTGGAAGCCCTTGATGTTCCATGTCGGGTAATGACAGCCATTCCTATGCCAACTATTGGTGAGCCGTATATTCGCCGTCGAGCTATTCGGCATTTGGAAAAAAAGCGTGTAGTTATTTTTGCTGCTGGGACGGGAAATCCTTTCTTCACAACGGATACAGCGGCGGCTTTGCGGGCTTCTGAGATGGGCTGTGACTTGCTTTTAAAGGCCACAAAGGTTGATGGGGTTTATTCTGATGACCCGACCAAGAACGCCCAAGCTGTTTTTTATCCTACCTTAAATTATCACGATGTGTTGTTTAATGGTTTGAATATTATGGACGCGACGGCGGTTGCTTTGGCGCGTGAGAATCACGTCCCCATTGCGGTCTTTTCTATTTATGATACTAATGGGTTTAGTAATGTTTTGAAGAAACAAGGGCGATTTACACTCATTCGTCCTTCTGTTGATGAGTGATTATTTAGAGGTAACTATTCAGATTATGGACAACCCTTCGAGACGGCACTTTGTGCCTCCTCAGGGTAAGCGGAGATCTCGAAGGACCGTTCGCGCCTTACGGAGGAGCGGAACACGCCGTCTCGAAGGGTTGTCCATAGGCTGAATAGTTTAACGAAAGGGAGTAAGTTATGGCTGATGAACGTCTGGTCGATTTTTCAAAGCGGATGGTAGCTGCAATTGATGCTTTGCAACATGAATTTACGGGGCTAAGGACGGGCAGGGCGTCAACCAATCTGCTTGATCCCATTAAAGTAGAGGTTTATGGGACGATGATGCCCTTGAATCAGGTAGGGAGTGCTAGCGTTCCTGAGCCACGTCTTTTGACCTTTCAAGTCTGGGATAAAAGCCATGTGCGGGACGTTGAGCGTGCGATCCGTGATGCCGGCCTGGGGCTTAATCCTGCGGCCGATGGGCAGCTGATACGTATTCCTTTGCCATTATTGAGCGAGGAACGTCGCCAGGAGCTGTCAAAGATTGCTGGTAAGTATGCCGAAGAAGCACGCATTCACGTGCGCAATGTGCGTCGCGATGGTATGGAGATGCTCAAGAAAATGGAAAAGGATGGTGATATTTCTGAAGATGAACATCATCGCCTTTCCACAGAAATGCAAACTTTGACGGATACGAATGTTAAGAAAATCGATGATCTATTGATCACTAAACAAAAAGACATCATGCAAGTTTAGGCTTCTTTACTATTTTTGTAACTCCCTAGGTTGTCCACACTCCACCGCTGTCATTCTCGGGCTTGACCCGAGAATCTGGGACAATCACCATCTCTTAGATCCTCGGGTCAA
>JBAWWF010000205.1:0-2606 GCA_037146895.1 Alphaproteobacteria bacterium
AAACGACTAGTGTAATATGGTTCTTCTGATAGCGGTGCGAGCTTAGGCTATAGAGCAGGAGCAGACACGAATATGGCTAAAGTTAAAATAGCAACTGCTGCTAAAAAAGAAAAGCCTTCTAAAGCAGATGAAAGTTTATAAGTTTCAGCTGTAATAGAAATCAGTGTGGGGTACCCCAATTAAGCTGGATTAACGATTTTGTGCGTCCCAAGTTACAGGCGTTAATTAGGCGCAAGGAAATTCCTGATAACTTGTGGACAAATTGTTCGCAATGTAGCCACATGTTGTTTCAACGGGACTTTGGTGCCAACCTTTATGTGTGCCATAACTGCCAACATCATATGCGGATGCCGGCGAAGGAACGCATAGCGATGCTGCTTGATGAGGGGTATGAGACCCACGAAATTGGGCGGGTGCTTGTTGATCCTTTGAAGTTCCGTGATACTAAGCGTTATACGGATCGCCTGAAGGATTATCGGCACCGTACCGGGCACGATGATGCAATTATCGTGGCTTCTGGTCATATCATGGGACAGCCGGTTGTTTTGGCGGTTTTCTCCTTTGATTTCATGGGAGGTTCCATGGGACTAGCAGTCGGCCAAGGTCTGGTTTTGGCAGGTGAACAGGCTTTGCAGAAACGTGCGGCTTTCATTGCCATTCCGTCTTCGGGAGGTGCGCGTATGCAAGAAGGCATTCTCTCCCTCATGCAAATGCCGCGCTCGATTATTGCGGCTGAAAGGGTAAAAGAGGCGGGATTGCCTTACATAACGTGTTTGACGGATCCAACGACTGGCGGGGTATCGGCTTCCTTTGCGATGCTAGGAGATATTACGCTTGCCGAACCTGGGGCAACCATTGGTTTTACTGGAGCTCGGGTTATTGAAGAAACGATTCGCCAAAAGCTGCCCGAGGGCTTTCAGACATCGGAGTACCTTTTAGAGCATGGTATGATTGATGCGATTGTACCGCGTCATAAATCACGGGAGACTTTCGGAGCTCTTTTGAAGCTGCTGCAACAGAAAGGGTCCTACGTTGCGCGTTAATGGTTTTGTCTTAGGTCTTATATGCTCACCGGTTATATTGCTGATATATTGGTGGCTAGCTGCTCAACCAGAGCCTGAATCTCCAGATGCAGAATCAGCACTCACCCTATTTGATATTAACTATATTCCGACAGTTCCGCCTAAAGCTGTTTCCGATGTGCCTTTCCAAGGGGCAGACAAGCAAGCTGTTAACCTTAAACAGAGCTTAGGAAAACCTGTTATTTTGCATTTTTGGGCACCTTGGTGCGGGATATGTCTTGTGGGAATGCCTGATATGGAGGCATTCGCCAAAAAACACGGCAAAGATGTGAATATTATCTGTGTTGCCAACGATCATACTGGTGGCCAGTCTTCCAAAGATTACTACCAAAGTAATGATTTTCAGCATTTGTCGTTGAATATTGATCAGCATGAAGGGCAATCAGGAAGCTTGGGAGGTGTTTTTAGGGTTCGTGGTTTCCCAACCACGGTGTTTATTTCTGCTAAAGGTGAGGAGATTGGGCGTATCATAGGGCCTGTTGAGTGGCAGGGAGCAGCTGGTGAGCTGCTTCTCAAACTCCTTAAAGAGTAATAACTATTTATCAATTCCAGCTGAAAAATAAAAGCTAGGAAAACTGCTGCTTTCATGGTGATTCAAAAAATATTTTTCTTGGCGTTTTCCTAAAAAACTTGAGGGTGCAAATATTTCTGGATTGCTTCGCAAGAGCTCGCAATGACGGAAGTGGCGTCATCACTAGATCTCCGCCGTCATTGCGAGCTCTTGCGAAGCAATCCAGGTTCTTTAACTTAGCAACAGTAGGCTCGGAGTTGCTAATATTCAGTGGGAATTGCTAAATAACTATTCAGCTTATGAACCCTGCTAGGCGTGTGATATACCGTTTCGAAGTGTTAGGTAGTTACTCCTTGGGCTTTTGCAGAATGTAGGAGCGGAAGCTAAACGGAATGGTTGCTACATAACCACAAGCAATAAGGGCGAGAGTTAACCAGGGCGCATTAAATAGGCTCGCTATCAGGAGTGTGACAACCACTAGAAAAGGTCTGACCAATTTATAAGGTATTTTTACGGTCTTGAAGGAGTATGTGGGGACTTGGCTGACCATCAATCCACCCACTAGTACCATAACGCAAGAAACAACGATTGGATTGATAAAGATTTTACTTTTCCATTCTAAATGCATTATCAATGGCGTAATGGCGAGAATTGCTGCGGCAGGAGCGGGGACACCGATAAAAAAGGCTTGCGACCAGGAGGGGGTCTGCCCCTCAATACTGCGTGTGTTAAAGCGCGCTAAGCGCAAAGCCATACAAACGGCAAAGAAGAGAACGACGGCCCAGCCTTTGCCCTCTAGTTGGTGTAGGGTGAGGAAATACATAACAAGAGCAGGAGAAATGCCAAAGCTCACAAAGTCGGCAAACGAGTCGAGTTCAGCACCAAAGCGGCTGGTGCTTCCAAGCATTCTAGCCAAACGACCGTCCATAGTATCCAACAGAGCGGCTACGAGAATGGCTGCAACAGCCATCTCCCAACTTGCCGCTAAGGCAAAGCGGACGGAGGTTAGCCCG
>JBAWWF010000206.1:0-2590 GCA_037146895.1 Alphaproteobacteria bacterium
GGCAACGCGAGCACTCCTCATGTTCGGCAAATGTTTTGAGTCCGTGGGTATTGCAGCTGTGATAGTTCTGGCCCCCCTCATATTGATTAGCCTGCGCTGTCAGCCAGCCTTTTTGCGCCATATTCCAGGGGTGGGGGCCCTGCTCATTGCGAAAAACTTGACCTATTTTCTGAAAACCCTAGCAGCCCTGCTGCAAGCCCGCGTCGACCTCCTGCCAGCCCTCGCCCAAGCGCAAACTGCGGTTACCTATCCCTATCTTGTTAAGAATTTGGCCAAAGTGCCAACGAGCATTGCTGCGGGGGCGACACTCTCGGAAGCTCTGGCGGTGCAACCGCACTTCCCGCCGCTGGCTGTGCGCTTGATCCGTTTAGGCGAGAGCACTGGCAGATTGCCGGACTTGGTCGCCCAAGCAGCAAGCGGATACCAGCAACACTATGCGCAAAGGGTGGAGCGCCTAGTGCGGCTGCTCCACCCTGCTTTAGTTATGACTCTAGGGTTGCTAATCCTGTGGATTGTCCTCGCAACCCTCCTGCCCCTGTACGACCACCTCGACGGTGGGTTAGGGAGCTAGGTAGTTTTTACGCTTAGGATCAGCTTCTTTGCGCTTTTCATCCCGCTTAATATCATCTTCTAGCGTACCTTTTCTCCAGCGGATGCTTGGCTCGGGTATTCCCATAGATACCTGAACGAGAGTTTCAGTTTTTGCATCCCAACGATAAAGAACCCGCAGTACATATACATAATCAAGCTTAGAATCGTTTCTTATATCTTCACCATCTCTTGAAGATTTTATCAAAAAGTACCGAGGCCAATCTTGTAGTAGTTTTTCTATTTTTATTACCATGATCTTTGCGAGCCTTACTCCTTCTGATTCTGGTTTGCCTGCCTCTCTTTGTTGAACTACTAGTTTTTGTGCGGCTAGCAGAAGCTCTGCGGCTGCTTTTCCATCTTGTATTATCTCAAAGTCAGTAGCAAGCTGTGTGTCCTTAAAATAAGCAATAGGAACATGTACGCCATTGCGAACACCAGCAACAACATTGTCTTGATCAAATCCTACTTCTTTGGCATTTACCACTGCATTCTTACCACCTGCACGTTGATGCGATTGTATCAACATATCCCTACCAATTAGGTAGTCTAGCATAGGCAAATGAACGTCGCCCAAAACAACACCAGGTTGCGTTTCTGTATCAATATGTTTTCCCGTATGCATTGCCGCAATGGCTAGTTGATCACTTTCAGCATTCATTAATTGCATAGGATATAAAAGGTAGTTGCTATTATTCAGCTCTGCTTCGACAGCTGTGACTTTTTCTCCCATGTCTCTGGAAACTGTGCCACGGGATAATTGGACGAGCTTGCCGCGTATTTCTATATTACGTTTGCCTGCTTGTTTTTCTCTGTTTGTTTCTACCGCAGTGGTACTATAAGGATTGGTTAGACCATAAATGACATCATTACCTTCTTTATCAGTCAACAGAATCTGATATAGGAAAGGTGGTTGCTCATGAAGGCGCAAAAAGTTCTTTGCTTGGGAGCCTTCTATCCCACTCTGTGGAGTCGGCACTGGCCGCCGATAGATCGCAAAAGGGTTAGTGGAAAATTCATCCATGTTAGGGCTAACACACCCTGTAATGTCATTATTTTCATTAAAAGTAAAAGTGACTAAACGATCTGTTGTCCTATAATCTCTTTGGTTATGTCCGCGTTCTTGTAAAACTCTGAAGGGGTTGTAACGCGAACCAAGTATTATTCCATTTTCTTTTTCGTCTTCCTCTCCCGCAATATCAATCAAAGCCGTTTTTTGCTCTTCTGCTATTCTGCCTATAGCCCGTTCGACTGAATTGAAAAAACTTAAGACCTGATTCGGTGTAGCATTTATTGATCTACGAATGGTCGTGCTTAATTGATTTCGTTCGTCTGATTTTAACGAGTCTCTTTTGCGGGCTAATAGATAATTAAAAGCTATGTATGCATTGTTTTTGTCTGTTCTGTGTGAATCAAGCAGTTTTTTCTTAATTTTTGTAGCATTAGCCCCACTATTCTTGGCAAGGTAGTCCCAAGCTTGAATCATCAACAGAAATTCGCGCGGAGTTGCCTTTTCTTGCCTCATTTTTGAGTTAATCATTACCTTGCTTAGGGGCTCGGAATGATTAATATTAGCACCTTTGTCGGTTCTATCATCCGCTATCATGTTCTCTATTTTCTCGAATGGGTCGGCTTGCACAAAATCCATTGTGGCAAAAAAGCCTAAGCTCAAAATCAATAATAAAAACCGCATAACTAACCTCTTTCTTTGTTAAAGCAACTCCCCAAACGAGCGGAATGTTGATGCTTTTTATACATGGGTGAGAGTATATCTCGTCACCTATATATCAAGCACAGAATCGCTTGTCAATTCCTTTGCTTTCTGTTACCAATCTCGATGATAAATTAGAAAGTATTAAAAAATGATGAAGAAGGAAGATTTGATAAGTATTCCTGGATTGCCGCGGCCACTGCATGGCCTCGCAATGACGAGTGGGGTGTTTATTATACTACGTTCGTCCTTGCGAGCGAAGCGCGGCAATCCAGAAGCCAACGCACTGAC
>JBAWWF010000207.1:0-2561 GCA_037146895.1 Alphaproteobacteria bacterium
TCAAACTCAATCTCAAACAAGAACTATCGATCGCCGGGCAAACTAACCCGCGCGTGAAAGAGCTAAGAGGTGTATGGTTGGATTTTTAAGGATTGATTGCGAGCAAAGCCCTCTTCATAATTACCCACAGCTTGATGTGTATTATGAAGGGGGAAGGGCCGCATCGTCTTTAATTTTTACTTTTTAATATTAAAAGTTTAAATTTAGCATTGGTGAATTTTACATTAATTTAGTTACATTTTTAAATTATTCACCAGTTATCTATAGCTTATTTCTCAAAATTATTTTATTTATACGTATTTTATGCTTGCTTTCTCTTTAAATATCCCGCATAGCTTTTAAACATTTTCTGTGTTAAACGTTCTGTTGATGCTGTGGGGTTATGTATGGACTGGCGGCCGAGGTCAAGATATTTTTTTCACGAGATGTTAACGCTGCACGCATGTATCCGGCCTCGACGTTAACCGCGCTTGTGGACGCGGCTTCGACGGGTCCTAATGGTATTTGCACATCACTCTCATAACAAAAGTTCACCATTATTTTTGCGGCTTCAATGAGCCTTACACCACAAAGAATCTTTTATCATGAACGACTTGGCGTTAACTTCTCCTTCAAAATATCTCGTCCTTTCTGATCCGCCTCGGGGCTTTAGGCCGCGGGCGGAATCTCCGCTTGATTTGCAGGATAATAAATCCTAAGTCTTAGAATTTATCATCCTGCAGATCATTGTTCCTTTTTCTATTCTCGTCTAAAAAATTTGTGCATATTTTCCTCCATCATTAACTCCGCACAATCTTCAAACACAGATGTGATAGAAACTAACTCTAAGCAAAAGATATTTTTTGATGCAGACATGTATACGGTCTTCGTGATCCTCCCAACACTTGGGCTATAGAATCGAACCTTAATGGTCTGTAATATGCGTCCTAAAAATAATATGCTCAAAGCATTTCGGAGGCCTATGACGGCCGATGCTGATTTCGCGAGCTTGTATGGGGGACGGCTTAATGCCATTATCTCAAAAATCCTCTTTGCACTTAATATCTGTTGCTCAAGCAGTTCTCGATATCTTATCTGGTTATCCAACTTGTGCTTTCTCAGCCAAATCAACTGCTGGGGCTAACTGGTGAATCATCTGGTGAACCATTACGCCGCTGCGGCTAATGGAGCACGGGGCGCATATCGTGGTTGAAAGACCTCGCCTGGCGTCTTCATTACTTTCCAGGCAATTCTAGCCATTTTATTAGCAACCGCAACGGTTGCCTTATTCATGCCCATACGGTCATAACACTGTAATCCCCACTCGATAAGGTCACTGTCTGCCTCCTTATCCCCGATTCCCCTTTTTTTCCTGGCCGCAGATACAATAGAGCGCGCTCCATGAATCATGGTGGCGCGAATGCCAATAGGACCGCGTTTGCTAATCCCACCATAAATCTGCCGGCCCCCAGTAGAATGCTGGCGCGGTACCAGCCCAAGAGAAGCAGCAAAGTCACTGGACGTTTCATAATGGACAACATCTCCACCGTGACCATAAAGCATGGTGCTTATCATTGTGCCAACGCCAGGAATTGTCTGCAGTCTCTGGCAAACATCTTTTTGGGATAAAGCATCAATCTCCTGGTTGAGCTTATTAATATGGGTACGACAATTCTTTAAGTTATCAAGCTGAATTAGCAATCCTCTCGCAACTGCGGGCGGGAAGGTCTTGGCTTGGATCTCTTTTTGGAGAATTTCTGCAACATTATTTTCAAACCACTTGGCGCCTTTTCTGCATATGACACCGTACTCACTCAACGTACCCCGCATATGATTTATCATTTGAGTGCGTTGTCTTACTGTCAAGTTGCGCATGGCGTGTAAACTGCTAATTTCTTGTTGCTCCAGCGATTTTCCTGTCACCAACCTGGTGTGGGGATTCATGACAGCTTGCGCAATTGCCAAAGCATCATTTTTATCATTCTTCTGGCCTTCGCGAAAGGCCACAGCGCGTTGCGGTGTAATCATCCGAACCTCATGCCCCAGTTCAGAAAGAGTGCGATGCCAATAATTACTCCCCCCGCAAGCTTCTATGCCCACAATGCAAGACTTGAAGTTCTGAATCTCAAATATTAAGTTCTCGCGCTTGATCGCTTTGGCCCATAAGGTTTTGCCTTTTTCATCAAGAGCGTGCAGGTGGAAAAGATTTTTTCCTAAATCTATTCCAAGAATGGCAGGAATTGTGTTACGGTTCTCATTGGTGTGGGTCATATATATAGTACCTCCTATGTTAGAGTGACGACATATGGTTCAGAGTTAATCTCCGAAGCCGAACAAGTGCAAGAGGTTGTATGCCTCTTGCCAGGCACTATATCCCATACCACATCTATAGAGTTATTCATAATATTTATATAACCTCTTCTTTAGTTATAGCAGGCATTGTCGGCATAAAGATTAGCCCTTCTGTTGTGAGGACCTTCCAGGCAATTCTAGCCATTTTATTAGCAACCGCAACGGTCGCCTTATTCATGCCCATACGGTCGTAACAGCGCAAAGCCCATTCCATGAGAGTGCTGCCAGGA
>JBAWWF010000208.1:0-2557 GCA_037146895.1 Alphaproteobacteria bacterium
CGTAGCTTGTCTGCTTCGTTTTCCTTTAAATGTGCATCATTTTTACCTTGCTCATTGAAATTAAATTCTTGGCGCAAAATATCATCTATACCATTGGTGGTAGGCATTCTTTCTTTTAGGTTTTGACCCTTAGTCATAGCAAAATTAAGATACCATTTTGTGGTTTCTTTCGTTGCTTTACCTTTTACTTTTATTCTATTGCTACCGATAAGCTTGGTGGCTGAATCTAATGCCTTAATAGTTTTTGCGGCAAGGTTCTTGTCTTTATCAAGGTCACCTTTTTCTACTAAGCCATTATAGTGCTGCACAAAATCATCAGCTCTATCTAGACGGGCATATCCTAGCTTACCCCTCTGAATTGCGGCATCATCTCCATGCATCGGAGCAATATCTGAGGCCATAGCACTAGTAGTGATGGCACTCGTCCCTAACATGAAACAAAGTAAGGACAATCTTGAAAATTTCATGGGCAACTCCCTATATCTAAAATACGTTAACATTTGGTTAATACCGTATATTAATAACATATATTAGTCTTTTTAGGAATATTTTTTTAAGATTTACTTAAAGAATTAATCATTTGTCGTATGCCAATAAAAGCTGGCATAGGGTGGGTGATGAGAAATGTAGGCGTGGCGTGGA
Organism: Alphaproteobacteria bacterium; assembly: GCA_037146895.1. Taxonomy (GTDB): domain Bacteria; phylum Pseudomonadota; class Alphaproteobacteria; order Paracaedibacterales; family JBAWWF01; genus JBAWWF01. The sequence goes on from JBAWWF010000208.1 coordinate 643, forward strand.
GATAGTCCGCAAAGCGTCCCTTAGCTTCAAACGCGTCACGAAAAACCTTCACATCAAAGGCTTGGCCTAGCTTACTGATAATGCCGCCGCTTACGTAAATGCCGCCACGGGCTCCAAGGCTTAAGGCCAGATTACCGGCAACATTCCCTAGAAAGCCTGTAAAGCCGGCGATGGTTTTTTGGGCCCGGTCGTCGGTGGCTCCTGCGGCAACGATGTCTTGAGCGGTGAGCGGCGCGCTGGGTGCACAGCCCTCAAGCTGACAGATCGTTTGATACAGGTTGACGATACCTTGTCCTGACACAAGTCGCTCCGCAGAGATGTGCCCGCCGTGCTTTTTTGCAAGCGCAGCAATCACTTGTGCCTCAAACTCATTCGTAGCCGCAAGCGTCACGTGCCCACCTTCGCTGGCAAAGGCATGCCACCCGTTGGCTGTGGGGACAAGGGTTGCGGTACCCAAGCCGCTGCCTGGGGCGAGCACTCCTTTGGGCGCAGACTCATCTATTGCTAGCACCCCCCCCAGCGGTTGGATCGCATTTTGGGGCAGAAACGGTATGCCTCGGGCAATGGCTACCTGGTCATTAATAACGATGAGATGGTCTAGTTGGAGATCGTGTTTAAACTGTTGCTGAGAGAACCCCCAGGAGTGATTGGTCATGGTCACCTGGTCACCCAAGATAGGGCATGCAATGGCAATAGCGGCGGCACTTATGGTAAGGGCGCGCTCCTCTAGGTAGCTTTTGCAGGCGGCCGCTAAGGAATCGTACTGCGCAACAAGTGTCTGTGAAGGATCACTGTAGGTTTCCTGCGTGGGATCATAGATAGCGAAACGCACATAGGTAGCACCAATATCGGCAAATAACCAGATGGTAGAACGATTTTGCATGCCTTAAACTAGCAAGGCGAAAGAGTAAGAGCAACCTAAGTTTTAGTTTAGATTCTTAGGAATGTCTTTAAGCAATAGATAAAGATGAAGGTCGTCCAAAGGTGATGGAGAAAATCCAAAATTCTCATAAAATGATTTAGCTTTTTCGTCTTTAGCGTGAACGACAATGGCTCTAAGGCCAGCAATCTCAGAGGCATTTAGGGCTTTGAGAAGTGCTTGTTTTAACAATGCTTTACCCATGCCCTCTGCCTGGAAAGTAATATCAACTGCTAAACGCGTTATAACAAGAACAGGAACCGGATACCGCCCCAAGCCTTGCGATATTCTTGGAGGTGTAGCCTGGTGTTCTACTGATCCATAAGATAAGGAGAAGTAACCAATAACACTATTATCCTTCAATGCGACATAAGTTCGTGAGGAGCCGTTTTTATGGTTTATGAGAGCGAATTTCTTAAGATAATCATTGAGAGGCGGCGCCCCACAATCAAAGCCTTCCGTCCTATAAACATCACTAATGGGAACAGATGTCTTAGGCATCGAGCACAGATGGCTCATTTAGCAAGATACTAAGAGATTCAATTTTTTTAGCCGGTTCATCAAGAGCATTACAGAATAATTCCCATTGCTCATCATCAAGACGGAATAGCACCTGATCAGCAATAGTGTCTTGAGCTGCATGAAAGGCTTCCTGAAGCACAAAATTGGTAAGTGTTGTGTGTCTGATTTTGGCCGCTTGAGATAAAAATGTCTTTTGCTGACGAGAAATACGCAGTGTAAGGGTTGTGTCTTTGTGTTTCCGTGCTATGTTAGATGTCATAATGTATACCTCCTTATGAAAGGAATATATATTAATGTCATGACAATGTCAATACAAAAGATGGTCGACCCAAGTGAATAGCATACACTCCCAACAACAAGCAGCGGATCCGCAAGCCAGCTGTTGGGTTGCGGCTTCCGCAGGGAGCGGTAAAACAAAAGTCCTGATTGATCGCTTGGTTAATTTGCTTTTGCAAGGGGTAGCACTCCAGCGTA
>JBAWWF010000209.1:0-2555 GCA_037146895.1 Alphaproteobacteria bacterium
GATACACCGATGACTCTATCGCATATTTCCGCCAAGCAGGAGCTGACTAATCTCGCGCAAATTCTCAAATTGCCTATGACGCAAAAGCAAGCTGTAGCGGGCTGATTAGGGCAGGGGGTAGTAACTGCTAATAGCAGTTAACGAATCCCCCGCCGCTTGCAGCGGAGATTGTTAAGCAATCTTCCGCAATTCTCCTTTAATAAAGTCCACCATCTTAGATTTGGGGGCCTTTGTTAACAGGCTCTCTAACCCGAAGCCATCAGACGTCTGGAGCAACAATAGGGAAGGATCTACTGTTAACAATTCCTGTACGAGTGGTAGATTCTCGTTCTCGCCCAGCAAATGCCAAAAATATGGATTATGCTCTCTGTCTACTTCTTTGATCTTTGCTATATTCTCCAGCGCAACTTGTCGTTTTAGCTTGAGAGGGAGATACATTAGAGGGAGATACATTGGCGAAATCGCAAAGTGATCGTTCTTATACCGACCCGTTTCCGTAAAAAACGCAGGGTTTATCTTATACAAATATTCCAGGTGCTCTTCTGGTAAATGTTGCATAATCATCTCGATATCGTGATCGTTTGAAAATTGGGCAACCACTAAGGAAATGTTTTCTATGCCTCCCAAAAAGTCTACCAGAGCATTAGCTGTGAGTTTGGCTCCTTTTTGTAGAGCATAGATTATTGGATGAGTATTACCCAAAGATGGAAGCTGCTTTTCTGAAGTAAACATTTCCCTTTCAGGATAAAGTCGAGCTAGAATATCGGGCAAGAGATCAACAAATCGATCATCCAGCAGCGAACCCAAAATTTGCTTTAAAGCTTCTCGAGTTGGAGCCACGTCTAAGTGTTCCTTAAGCGCCGCAAGATCAGGCTGAGGTTGCTCAATAATTGCCCTTGCACTCGCAGCCCAGGCATCTTGCTTGGTGGTGAGAGTCTGCACGGCGCGGGAACCATGATCCATCATATGAGGGAAATGGGTCATGATCTTCGTACGAAACAGATGAAGCAACTGCACATCAGGACAATTATCGATTAGAGCCTGGACCTCATCAGGATTTCGAGCGCTCTGGAGGCCAGCAATCCAGGCTTGGTTTTCATCTCTTAGATTTTTGCAATCTGGTAAATAGTTCATGGACCCAAAGTAGTCAAAAAAAGGCGGATAATATGCTTCTGAATGATTGCGTCCTATAATGGAGCTTAAATGATGTAGGGGCGACAATAATGCAGCAGGTTTGCTCTCCTCAAAGTAGTACTTCTGCATCGCCTGCAACAACGTCAACCCCTCTTGATTCTTCAAGTCAAGCAAGGCAACTTGATCTGGATACGCATTCAATGCATCCCACGCGATATTGCCTTCAATCTTAGATATTGCCCAGGCGATTGGTTCTCCAGTGCGAGGATCTGGCATAAGTAGATTTACACCCTTTTTAAATAGAGCAGCAAACTTGCGGTCTATATTAGTGTATTTGACACCCTCACCAACACGTGCACACATATTCTCCAAAACCTTTTGGGGATTAATAAATGGCAAGGCGAGGATTTGATCAAAGCATTCATCATTAATGTGGCTACTCTGCAAAATGCTATCCAATATTTCGTCAACCTGATGCGGTGCCTTATTATAATAAACCTGCAAATACTCCGCAGCATGGCGTGGCGTAATATACCATCGTTTGTCTCTTAGTCGCAATTTGACAGCATCGATGACTTCAGAAAAGTCGTAGTTTTGCAAAAACCAGAGCATGGTTTCATGGAGATCCCACAGCGTGGCTAATTCCAGAATTGTCAATAAAACATCTCGGGTTGGAGCCGGTCCTATGTGTTTCTGTAGCGCTTCGAAATCAGGGTTGGGTTGAGCAAGGAGGCCACGAAGCTCTCTTGCACGATCATCTCGCTCGCGCTCTTTGGCGTTGCGAGTCTGGACAGTCTGGTGAAAAGCATCATCATCGATACCCTGCGTTATGATTTTGTCGTGAAACAGCTCCAATAACTGTACATCAGGACAAGTATCCATAAGCTCCTGGATCGCAGCAGGATTTTGCGCGCTCTGGAGGCCAGCAATCCAAGCTTGGTTTGCTGGACGTGTTCTAATATTTCCATAATAGGGGAGTTGCTTCATGCCTCCAAAGTGTTCAATAAAAGGAGGATAAGATTCTTTAACGTAGTCACCCCCTGTGCTTGTGAGCAAATACTGGAGTGAGTTAAATAAACTAGCAATTTCATTTTTCTCTAGGTGAGCCTTCTGCATCGCCTGCAGTAACGTAAGCCCTTCTTTATTGCGTAGCCCAAGCAACCCAGGGTTCAATTCACCCACATCGTAATAACAATTCAACAAGAGAAAGGCAATTGGTTCACCTGTAGCAGGATGTAGGCTTTCCAGTCTTGCTCCTCTCTGGAGCAGGGCTTCTATATAATGGTTAAAATGCCCACTTATACACATATTCTCCAGGAGCTTTTGAGGGGCAACAAAACCTAAGTCGAGAATTTGCCTGATTTGTTCACCATCACGGTAGGGCAAAATGCGGCTCAATACTTCTTCCATCAGGTGTGAGG
>JBAWWF010000210.1:0-2547 GCA_037146895.1 Alphaproteobacteria bacterium
CCTCCAAAAATCAGTGAAGATCAATACATGCATCTCATGAGCCTGGATAAAAAAGTTGTGGATGGAAAAATTAGATTAGTACTTCAAAAAGGTATTGGTGATTCCGTCATCACAACCGATTACGATATAAATCATTTAAAGACGACGCTTCAAACTTCAAAATTTTCAGCATGATGAAGTTGGCCCCTTATGCCGCACATCCAGAACAATCTCGCGGCCGACGTTACAAAGAAGAAACCTCAACTTTACGAAATGATTTTCAGCGTGATCGAGATCGTGTTATTCACTCAACGGCCTTTCGGCGTCTTGAATATAAAACCCAGGTGTTCGTCAATCATGAAGGTGATTTATTTCGCACACGCTTAACGCACAGCTTAGAAGTTGCTCAAATTGCAAGAAGCATCGCACGCACTTTAAATCTTCATGAAGATTTGGCAGAAGCCATTGCGTTAGCCCATGACTTAGGCCACACACCTTTTGGCCACGCAGGCCAAGATGCATTGAACCGATGTATGAAAGATTATGGTGGCTTCGAACATAATCTGCAGTCTCTTCGTGTGGTTGATCTTTTAGAACAAAGATATGCATCATTTGATGGGCTTAATCTCACCTTTGAAACAAGAGAAGGCATTTTAAAACACTGCTCGATTAAAAATGCGGAAAAATTGGGTGATGTGGGACAAAGGTTTCTAGATAAATCGGAAACGACCTTAGAGGGACAGATTGCAAATTTTGCGGATGAGATTGCCTATAACAATCACGATATTGATGATGGCATTCGATCAGGACTTTTAACCATTGACCAATTGATGGAAGTCGCTCTTTTTAAAGAGCATGCTCTAAAGGTCAAAGCGCTTTATCACGATCTATCTCAAAAACGGCTTGTGCATGAAACCATCCGTCGAATGATTCATAGTTTAGTCGATGATTTATGCCGAACCAGTCTCTCCTATATAAAGGTATCAAAACCAAAAACAGTGGACGAGGTAAGACTTAATGGCCCTATGATTGATTTTTCTGTGGAGATGGCAGAAAAACAGTTGCAGTTAAAACAGTTCTTGAGGAAGTGTTTATACCTTCATCCCAAAGTCACCGAGATGACGGATAAGGCAGCAAAGACGATCGAAGGTCTATTTAAGGTATATATGGATGATTTAGATCTCATACCTTCTGATTATCAATCCATAGGAAAAGAAGAAAAACCGCGGGTTATTGCGGATTATATTGCCGGCATGACGGATCGTTACGCGATTCGTGAGTTTGAAAAATTACATTTAAATCAATAGTTTAAATTCATTTTGTTGTAAATTTGCAACAAAGAACCATAAATGTCGCAAAAAACACTAAAAATACTTGCGATGCCCTCATTTGATGCTGCATAATTCATTTACCTTCTTAATGAAGCTTTTATTCATTGGGAAAGTTCGCGAACTTTCTCATCAAGCAATTGATGAGGTTTTAAAAATAAATAGGAGAAATATATGAACAAGAATATTAAATTAGCAGTGGCTGGTGCAATTTTTGCAGCTGCTTCTGCAGCTAACGCTGGTATTATCATTCCAGCTGGCGAGTGGACAGTTGATCTTTCAGGTAACGTGAACTCATTTGCTACATGGCAAAATTCTAATGGAACTGCTACGGTACTTGGTGGTTTAGCTGGTAGTAACACACAAACTGGAAGTGCAACTTCAGCTTCTCAATCAACAGGTCTTCTACCTAACTTCTTATCATTATCTGGTTCAACTCGCCAAAATGATTTAGACGTAACATGGTTAATTTCATTAAACCCAGGTGGCAGATCTACTCGCGCAGCTTCAGGCGGTTCTGGTTCAGAACATCGTCAAGCATTCATGACATTTGGTGACAAATCATGGGGTTCTGTAAAGATTGGTAAAGACTTAGGTATTTATGCAGCTGATGCAATCCTTAACGATCAGACATTATTAGGCGTTGGTAATCCAGCTAACTACGGTACAACAACTGGTGGCCGCATTGGTTCTGGCTTCCAATACGCTGACTGGAAACAACAAATTGCTTACACAACGCCTAACATGAATGGCTTCCAAGCTACTGTGGGTATCACGCAAGCATGGAATGCATGGAGTTCACAATCATCAACAGACGTATTAGATGCTAACGGTAATAATACCGTTGCTAGAACTAATATTTCAGCATCTACATCAGGCACTGGCGGCGCGAGCCCAGCATACGAAGGTAAGGCTTCTTACTCATTCGCAGCTAACGACGTAACTGGTAAAGTTTGGGTTTCAGGTTTCTCACAAAAGGTTAGTAATGTTCGCGAAGGCGAAACAGCTTACTCGGCTGACATCGGTGTAAACTTGAAAGTAGCTGGCTTTGATTTAACTGGTTACTACTACGGCGGTCAGGGTACTGGAACAACGTTCATGTTGTTAAACGGTTACTCAACAACTGGTTATGCACGTGACTCTGATGGTGGTTATGTTCAAGCTAAGTACACATTACCAACAAAAACAGTGGCAGGTATCTCATGGGGTCAATCTAATTTAGATATGACTATTGGCGAAA
>JBAWWF010000211.1:0-2513 GCA_037146895.1 Alphaproteobacteria bacterium
CAATTTCGTTACATTCTCGTTGATGAATATCAAGACACCAACGTCGCACAGTATCTGTGGCTGCAAATCCTTGCACAAAAGCATCGCAACATCTGTTGTGTGGGTGATGATGATCAATCCATATACGGTTGGCGTGGTGCTGAGGTTGGCAATATTTTGAAATTTGAGGCTGATTTCCCAGGTGCGCAAATCATCCGGCTGGAGCAAAACTATCGCTCAACGGCGCATATATTGGGAGCAGCAAGCGGTCTCATTGCCAAAAACCGAGAACGCTTGGGCAAAACCTTGTGGACCAGCCATTCGGGCGGTGAAAAGGTTTTGGTCCGTGCTACTTGGGATTCTGAAGATGAAGCACAAATTATCGGTGATTTTATTGGTGAGCATTACAAACAAGGCACACCACTCTCGAATTTTGCGATCCTTGTTCGAGCTGGCTTCCAGACGCGCGAGTTTGAAGATCGCCTTTTAACTATAGGGATTCCCTATCGCGTCATTGGTGGTTTACGTTTCTACGAACGTCTGGAGATTCGCGATGCCCTAGCTTATTTTCGCATGGTGGTGCAGCCGCATGATGGTCTGGCCTTTGAGCGCATCGTCAATGTTCCTAAGCGCGGTATTGGGAGCGTCACTTTGCAGCTCATCCACACCCACGCTCGTGAGCAAGGCATCTCGATGCCACAAGCCGCCGTGAATTTGATAAAGACAGAAGAAATCCGTGGTGTTGCGCGCACAAATTTGCAGAGCTTTTTTGAAGATATCACCCGCTGGCGGCAACAGCTAGACTGCCTATCGCCCGCCGATATGGCTAAAGTGATTCTTGATGAATCTGGGTACACTAGGGTATGGCTTAATGATAAATCTGCCGAAGCAAGTGGCCGATTAGAAAACCTCAAAGAGCTGGTGAGTGCCATTGAAGAATTTGATTCGCTGCCAGGTTTTCTCGAACATATCAGCCTGGTGATGAATCATGAACAAGCGGGCCAAGAAGCGGCGGTTTCTCTGATGACCCTACATGCAGCCAAGGGTCTAGAATTCGATACGGTATTCCTTCCGGCCTGGGAAGAGAATATTTTTCCGCATCAGCGCGCTCTTGAGGATTCGGGAGTTGCTGGCCTTGAGGAGGAACGACGCCTGGCCTATGTTGGGCTAACGCGTGCGAAGAATCGAGCCATCATCACCTACGCGCAAAACCGCCGGATGCATCAGGGCTGGCAATTGTCTTCTCCTTCGCGCTTCATCAAGGACCTGCCAGCCGAGCACATTATCCATATTTTAGCTAACGGAGCAACGATTGGCCGACCATCCTCCACCACCTCTATCAATGCTGACCACGGCATCGAATGTGGCGACCGTGTTTTTCATCAGAAGTTTGGTTATGGGAATGTTATTGCCATCGAAGGAGAACGCCTTGAAATCGACTTTGCCACCTCGGGACCAAAAAAAATCATGAGTTCTTTTGTGGAGAAAGCAACATAATGACACAGTTTCGGTTAGTGTTCACCTGCACCGCACAGATGATTAATGCCATGGTTGATGAGTGCGTGGCGGTTTTAGAAGATGCGGATGCACTTTCCGTTGGCTGGTATGAGAGCACTCCAGAAGATTTATGGAGCATAGAAGCTTTGTTTGCAAATCAGCCAGATATGCCAGAGCTATCTACGCGCCTAGCCCTAATCGCCGCAGAGCACAATGCCCCTACGCCGCAAACTGTTTGTGATATAGTTGATAATACCGATTGGCTAGAGCAAACCTGGCGCAACTTTCCACCACAGCAAGTGGAGCGTTATTATATTTATGGCAGCCATTATGAGGGGTCGCCGCCTGCGGATTTGCTCGGCATTGAGATGAATGCGGCAACGGCATTTGGTTCCGGCGAACATCCTACCACGCAAGGTTGCTTACAAGCTCTTGATGCTTTGGCGAAAGAACAGAACTTCGCAAAAGCTCTCGATATGGGGTGTGGTTCCGGTATCTTGGCAATTGCTATTGCTAAAACATGGCAGGCCCAAGTTCTTGCCGTTGATAACGATCCCGAGTCTGTGCGGGTTACAACCGATAATGCTGCCCTCAATCGGTGTGATTCCTGTATAACCCCTCTTCTCAGCGAAGGTTTTGCTGATGTTTCTACGACCGCATACCCACTTATTGTGGCCAATATCCTAGCAAAACCTCTGTGCTCGCTAGCTCCATCTATGGCAAAGAATTTAGCACCTGGTGGGATAGTTATCCTTTCGGGGCTTTTATCATGGCAAGCCGCGGAAGTCTTAGATGTGTACAGAAGCGTTGGACTAACGCATGTAAAAACTTACGATATCGATAATTGGACAACTTTGGTGCTGCACAAGTGTTAATAATCGGATTAGGCATCGTTGCCTGTATTGGGGTAGTATCCTGCGGTATGCTATGGCTATTTGCCACAAAAATGCGCCAAGCATTAGAGGCACGCGCTTTGCACCTTGCAGATATAGTTCGTGAGCGCGAGGGGCAGCTTAACCACCTGCAACAACAACTCA
>JBAWWF010000212.1:0-2466 GCA_037146895.1 Alphaproteobacteria bacterium
GAGGCACGGTAACGCTGTACACTTGCCCCGCCTTGACCTTGTGCGCCGTATCGAGAACAGGCGTTTGTGCAAGCTTGACATGGCCCTGGACAATCAAATCCTGGAGGCGGGTTCGGCTAAGCCCAGGTAGCTCTCGCACAAGAAAGTGATCGAGGCGTTGCCCGGCAGCTTGCTCCTTAATCGCTAGCTCATATTCTTCTTGGGGCTTGTTCATATCCTTAATTTAGATATTCGAGTGGCAGGCTGCCAGTCTTTTTATTTAGGGTGCGATTAGAAGTGAGACCTGCAAAGCATGTCCAAACAACATGAAGTTTCAGAGATTCCTGGATTGCTTCGCAAGGGCTCGCAATGACGAACGTGGCGTACAATTGCTAGCTCCAGCCGTCATTGCGAGCCCTTGCGAAGCAATCCAGGAATCTTTAACCTTGGTAACAATAGACATATGGTTAACAATCTTTAGCGGGAATCTCACCCTTTATATTTAAGAAAGATTGCATAAATGATAAAATTTTATTAAAATACAACCAATAGGTTAGTTTGTATAAACGCCTGGAAAGACAAACTTTGGATTAGGAAGAGGGGGATAGAGATGAAGAGAATTATCGATCATTAGCTTAGCATTAATGACGCCTGCGGCTTTGGCAGCGGGAGTATCATCAACCGCTGGAGGGCATGGCGACCACGGACAGCCTATGGGAGGGCAACAACGCAGTGGGAAGAATACGAAAGAGCATAAAGCTTGTAGGCAAGAATGTCGTAGAGTTGCTAAAGAATGTAAGGACAGCTGTGAGAAGCAACACGGTGAGTGGCACCGTCGAAAAAAAAATAAGCCGCACCAATAGCTAAAGTTTTGACCTATCTTTTTTTATTGCGGATACGCTTGAGAAGGGATTGTATAAACGATTAATTTTTTATAAAATGCTAACTAGTTAGCTTATGTAAGCAGCTGGGGAGCCTAAACGCTTGATAAAGAGAAGGATATTACGTATGAAGAGAGTTATTGCACTATCAGTCATCAGCTTCGCGTCATTAACGACCGTAGCCTTGGCATCGACAAACACCGCGCCATCATCATCAACAATGCCTGCGGCTAGTTCTGCATCTGCAGAGCCGATGGGTGATCACCACCATAAAGGTCATCATCACAAAGGTATGCACGCTGAGGGAAGCATGACTCATGCTGAGAGCGCGCCGATGATGGATAAAAAGATGGATGAAAAAACAAAAGAAAAAGCAGTTGAAGAAAAAATAGACGCAAAAGAAATGCATGTTAAGCAGGATGCGGATAAAAAAATAGAGGCAATTGAAGCGGCTGCAAAGAAAAAGGAAGAGAAAATAATAGCAAAGCGAGATGCTGTTATAGCAAAAGCAGAGAAGACAAAGGTAGATGCTCAAGGAAAATCAGCTGAGCAAATAGCCAAAGTTGAAAAAACAGCAAACGAGAATATAGAGAAAGCTAAAGAAAAAGCAACGAAGAAATTAAAAAAATTAGAAACCGAAAAAGCTAACAACCTAAAAAAATTAGCAGAAAAAGAAATGAAAATGGATGCTAAGAGTTCCAAAGATGCTACACACTCAGGCATGAGTGGTGATAGCGTACAAGCTACCGCAGATAAAGCCAAAAGCGAAATTGCAGCTGCTGGGTCCCCTGTTGGATCATCATCGGGTGCGATGCCTAAGTAAGGTAACAAGATCCTGGATTGCCGAGGCCGTGTGACTCACGGCCTCGCAATGACGAGTGGGGTGGTTTTTAATTCGTTATTAAGAGCACTTCCCTCGCCGTCATTGCGAGCGAAGCGTGGCAATCCAGGAAATCTTGCTACAAACAAGGCCATTAGCAAAGCCCTTATTTCAAACAAACACCTCGCCTAGTGCTAACTTTTCCTCGCCATCAATCCACTGATAATCGGTTATTTCTAGTCTGCCAACGCGTAAGGGTTGTAGAGACGTAATTTGCCCTGGCAGTCCATCGCAAGTTATGGAAACGACGCGGGATCCCAGAATGCGTAACGGTTTTCCTCTATAGGTTGTAGTTGCGCCAGGATATTGCGGATAAGGCAGCTGCGAGCGGATGAGATTATGTATAGCTTGTGATGGGAGTTGCCAGTCAATGATACCATCTTTTGCTGAACGCCCCCCGAAATAAGCCCCTAGCGATATATCTAATGGTTTGCGCGGTGCCGTCCCAGTCTTCAAAGCATCTAGGTGACGCCTCAGCAGCTGGACGCTCGCTGCTTGTATGCCCTCCATAACCTTTCCGGCTACGTCATTCACACCAATTGGGAAAGCGATCTGATCAACGATATCTCCGGCATCAGCCTTTTTGATCATATGATGGAGCGTTGCTCCGGTTTCTGTTTCTCCGTGTATAATCGCCCAGTTGAGCGGGCAACGGCCGCGGTATTTTGGCAGCAATGAGCCATGAATGTTCAAAGCCCCGCGCCCAGGCACTGCTAGAATCTCCTC
>JBAWWF010000213.1:0-2444 GCA_037146895.1 Alphaproteobacteria bacterium
TATCAAATGCTGGATCTGTGAGATATAGGAGCGAAAAATCTTGCCTCTTCGAGTTATTAGCAAAGATCATCACTGGTTGATTGCCATTCTTACCCTGAAGGAGAGCCGTCGGAAAATGAACGAAACCTTGTTTATCGGTAGTTTGCGCGCTCAAAATTTCGTTACCCTGCGAGATAAGTTGCACCTCGACATCTGCCAGAGGCTCCGCATTATCAAGCGACCGCACATCTACGTCTAAGCCATGCGCGCCCTTATAGGTTGTTATCCCCATATCGGTAACCAAAAGCCATTGCCGCGCCTGTCTCACATTTGTCTGTAAACCACCTTCCACTGGACTAGCCGTTATGTCATAAATCCCTGGCTTGATATCTGTCAACACTGCGTTAAGATCGATGTTCGTAACAACTGTTTCGTTGCGGTGTTTTTTCTCTTCTTGTGCTGGAATTACTTCATAAGTGCCCGAATAAACATTTTGCTGATTATCGTTACCATAGTAATAAGAGTAAGAAGTTCCCTTACGCAATAATTTGGAGGATAAGCTAGCAATGGCCCGATCCGATAGGCGATGAATCTCTACTGCTAATTTGGTAATGTTAACGGTAGAAATAGGCAACAGATTCTGTTCCCCCTTTCTCAATACATATCCATCGTTAGGAAAAGTAATGCGTGCCTCGTTATCGGGCACATAGACTTCAACAGTGCTTTCTTTTGCCAATACTTCACCAAATTGGCTTTTCAAACCATTTTTGACTAAGAAAGCATAGGTTTTACCATGGGCAAGACCGCGGATACACACTTCATTTCCTTTAAGGATTACGGCACCATCCAGGGCGGGGGTCACCTGGATAAAGTCTTTACCTTGGATATTCTCGGCAATTGGTTGGTTAAATGACAAACAAACGCTTGGGGTCGCTGTTTCTTCATCAAAATGAAATCCCGTATATTCAAAAGGGAAAACGTCGGCAAGCTCAGGGAATTTTTCTCGCAACTGGGACAGAGGCATGATAGCAGAGATGTCCGCTAATATTTTGGTTGCTCTTTGAGCTTGATAAGTAGGTAGTGATGCTACTAGAAAAAGCAGAGCTCGTCCCCGCTCTTCAGGAGACTTTGCGATCAAAAAGGCGTGAACAGCTTCTACTTCTAGGTTATTTCTTTCAGCCCATAAATCTTCATTCTTAATGCGATGAGCTCGCGCTAAACAAAGGGCAAATACAACATTTAAATCATTAGGTGTTTTGCCAACGACCCTTTCCCGCTCAGCAATTTCAAGTGCATAATCTTGGTTTTTTTTGGCTTCTTCAGCGCGTTTGATAGCACTCGCTACTTCGCTATTAGCAAGCTTGCCAAATTTTTTCTGCAATTCATCAATGTGCATTTTTGCTTCCTTACGATTCCATTCAGAAATGTACGAAGGCGACTGCTCGTTTTGCACAGCAAACCCAGGTAAAGATAACCATAGAAGCCCAAGAAGAATTGAGAAAAAACGCAAGGACATTAATGCCTCCCTTGAGGAAAAGTACGCACTATTTATGATTGACATAAACAAAGAACGATGTCAATTTGCGCTTGTGTTATTGAAATGGCAGGAGAAAGATGCGATGCCCATACCTCACAAAACCTTTTATTTCATTCGTCACGGTGAGACAGATTTCAACAAATTGGGGATCATTATGGGAAGCATAGATGAACCGCTCAATGAACGAGGATTTGAGCAAGCCAGGAGTGCTGCGTCAATTCTGGAGTCAGTGAAGTTTGACAGGATTATTTCTTCTCCCCGAAAAAGGGCTATGCAAACAGCGGAGTGTGTTGCGGCAAAATCGCCTAAGCCACTCCTTGTGGAAGATAATTTGGCGGAGCGTGTCTGGGGAGAAGCCGAAGGAAAACCCTTTGACACAAGTAAATCCCTTTTTGACGAAGAATATACTCCCACTGGGGCTGAACCATTTTCCATCTTTAAAATACGAATACTGATGGCAATACGTTCTCATTTAGAAAAAGCCCCGAATCAGACGCTTCTATTTGTTTCTCACGGAGGTGTCTTTTATGCTCTGTGCCATGAACTCGGAGCTCATAAAATCACTTCCTCAAATGCAATACCGTACCTCTTTAGACCACCTGAGAATCCAACTCATCCCTGGATGATATGCAGTTTATTGGACGAATAGCCCCCTGTGGGGTGCAATTAAAGTTTACGAAATAGTGGCGTCATTACTAGCTATCCGCCGTCATTGCTAGGCCACATAGTGGCAGCGGCAATCCAGTTCTTCCTTACTTAACGGTAATATCTAGAGAGTTCCCAAGCTTGGCCTTCAGCAGTTCATTGACTAGCCCTGGGTTGGCTTTGCCTTGCATAGCTTTCATCACGCAGCCGACAAAATAGCCGAAAAGCTGGACTTTGCCCTCACGGTACTGGGCGACTTTATCAGCATCCTGCTCAAGAATCT
>JBAWWF010000214.1:0-2434 GCA_037146895.1 Alphaproteobacteria bacterium
AACGGCTTACCTCCTCGTAACCACGAGATAGCACCTGCCAGCTTTGCATCAACACAGGCAGCTCTATAGCCTTGCAAATGTCTTGCGCTTGGGTAAGTTCGTGGGGACTCCACAACAGCTTTTGCGCGGATTGTGGCGTTGTCTTGAGACATGTGAGGTGGTACACAAGCTCTAACAAGCCTTCCGTAATAAAGATAGGATCCGCACCTTGTTGGAAAATCTCGGCAAGCGTTGTCAGCGCGCCAGCAATGGACCCGCTCAAAACATCCTGCACAAGCCCAAGCAGGGCCCCACGATTGGCAAGCCCCAGCATCGACCGCACTGTCTCAGCACTGATCGGCCCGTCCGCCAAGGCAATGGCCTGGTCCAACAAGGATAAACCATCGCGCATCGATCCATCGGCTGCTTGAGCTATAAGCTGTGCTGCGGCTTCATCGAGGTTTATAGCCTCGCGTCCTGCGATGGTTTGCAGATAGGAGACAAGCGTCGGCACCTCGATCCGCCTAAGATCAAAGCGCATACAGCGCGACAAGATCGTATCCGGCACCCGACGCAGCTCAGTCGTTGCAAAAATAAACGTCACGTGCGGCGGCGGTTCTTCGAGGGTTTTTAACAGCGCATTGAAGGCACTCTTTGATAACATGTGCACTTCGTCAATAATATAAACCTTAGAACGCCCGACCACGGCCTTATAGCGCGAGGACTCAATCACTTCGCGGATATCATCAACGCTGGTGTGGCTGGCGGCGTCCATCTCTATAACATCCAGGAAACGCCCGTCAGCAATTGCGATACACGCATCACATGCCCCGCAAGGCTCTTGGGTTACGGCATCATTGCGCAGACAATTAAGGATCTTGGCCAGGATACGCGCTGTCGTCGTTTTACCGACACCACGCGTCCCATGGAGCAAAAGTGCATGAGGCAATCGCTTATCTGCGATCGCTTGCAGCAATGTCTTGACCATAACATCTTGGCCAACGAGATCGCTAAAGCGTGTTGGTCGATACTGTCGCGCTAAAACGCGGTATGCCTTCTCTTGATTCTTCAACCGTTGCTAACCCCTTAAAGTGGAAGAGAACACTTGACCTACCCGTACTCGTTACGGCTGCTTCCTTCCAGACCTGACCGGATTAGCAAGCGGCGTATCCAAGCGTCCCCTTCCGCCCTCACTATAGTGGAAGAGTTCCAAACCGTCTAGATAGTTACGATTAAAAACAGCGATTCCCGCTGTGAAGATTGAAAGGTTCTATCAACGAACATTAAGGCTGAACCTCTTTTAAGATTAATTACTTACAGAGCCTTAACTTGCAGTTTACCGGAAAGCCGCTAATATATCCATTAGCGCACGTAATTATTGCAGATTTTGGTATTAACAGCTATAAATTGGCAACTAGACCGCATTAAGGAAACGAAGGATGTCAGATAAGTTTAACATCGATAAGGAAGCCATTACACAGCTAGCAGAAATCCTCGAGGATACTGGCCTTCTTGAAATCGAGTATGAAGATAGCGGCCGGCGTGTCCGCGTTGTCCGCAATATGCAACAACAAATGCCCATGTTTATGCAACACACCCCGCCTCCTATTGCACCTTTAGTTGTAGAAAAGGAAGTGCCCTTACAAAGTAATCCTTGACTTGGGCGCTCTCCTATGGTAGGTACTGTATATACTTCATCTGAGCCTGGAGCACCTCCTTTTGTAAAGGTGGGAGATGTTATTAACATAGGTCAGACACTTTTAATCATCGAAGCTATGAACGTTATGAACCCTATTAAAGCATCCAAAGCCGGCAAAGTGACACAAGTACTTATCCAGGACACAATGCCTGTTGAATTTGGTGAACCCTTGCTCGTGATCGAATAATGACAGCACCTAAACTTTTTGAGAAAATCCTCATTGCCAATCGCGGTGAAATTGCTTTACGCATCTTGCGGGCTTGTCACGAAATGGGCATCAAGACCGTTGCGGTCCATTCAACCGCAGATGCTGAGGCTATGCATGTCCGCCTTGCTGATGAAAGTGTTTGTATTGGTCCAGCAGCCTCGCGCGACAGTTATTTAAATATCCCAGCCATATTGAGTGCCGCTGATATCAGTGGTTCGGATGCTATTCACCCTGGCGTTGGATTCCTCTCAGAAAACTCTAGATTCGCAAGCCTAGTTGAAGAACATGGCATGACTTTTATCGGACCAACGCCTGATCATATAACCATGATGGGCGACAAGATTATTGCCAAAAAGACAGTACAAGAACTAGGAATTCCTGTAGTTCCTGGCTCTGATGGTTCAATCGAACCTGATATGGATGTTTTGAAACTGGCCCAAGGTATTGGTTTTCCGATCCTTATCAAAGCATCTGGTGGTGGCGGTGGTAAGGGCATGAAAGTTGCCAAAAACGCCGAAGAGTTAGAGCCAGCTATTCGCCTAGCCCGA
>JBAWWF010000215.1:0-2432 GCA_037146895.1 Alphaproteobacteria bacterium
CACTTGCACAATAATAGCTTACTGAGGATGACGAATTAGACCAATTCTGGTGTTGCAGTAATAGCGCACTTTTGGTCAAATTCGTTTTCTTGCTTGGTGTGGTAGTATTTTCTTTACAACCTTCCATACATTTTGCCTATAATTTAATTAAAATTATAGGAGGTTTTATGAAGAGATACTATTACACTGCAGCGGTTGCTTTGTCCCTTATGAGTACTGTTGCGATTGCTAGCAATACGGCAAGCGTTCAATCTACAACAATGGCATCATCAATTGGATCTGGGTCTAGGACATATGCCGCTGCGACGACCACGATTCCTGGAGGAGTCGAAAAGTCTGCCACAAGTCGTAATGCATGGGATAAAGATTCGTATTGGCGCATTGCCCTGGCGGAAGTTGTTGCTAAAGGGACTTCTTATGATCAGATAACCCCGTATAAGGTTGAACGTTATGAAACGGTACTGTTGCTAGAATATTTTCGTTCAAAAATGAGTTTTGGCATAATGCCAATCTTTCTGAGGGTTAATACTGCTTTTAAAGCATTGCCAGCTAGTGATTATGAGAAAAGTGCTGGACTTGTCCCTTTCGCGAATTATCTTTTTGCACCATCGTGGTTGGCCACAGTGCAAGCTGGTTACTATTATGAAAATCATAATTGGCGGACTCAGCAATTCGCGGGTGGTCCTGCTAATCTAGATTGGCGGCAGCAAGCGCACCGATACTTTGGAGCTGGATATGTCACATGGATTGGTCCACAAAGAATGGTTACAGGCTCTATTCGTGCCGGAACTTCTTTTCAATATTCAAAGTTTATGCAGGCTTTTGATGCTTTAGGTAGGAATAACCCAGCCAGTAATTTCCAACGTGGTGCGGTGTCCCTGTCAGGGCGGTTAAAGTATTCCCCAGCTGACGCGTGGGAACTTTATTTCCAGACAGAAGTAGATTACAGTTATAGGGTAACTCGGCGTGACAGTGAATTCCGTAAGGGCGGGGGACGGCAAAGCATACGATTCGTCGCTGGACCTGGTGTCAACTATAACCCTTCGGCCACTACTGAAGTCAGTATGGCTTATAACTCGGTTCAAGGATGGGGATATTATCGCGAAAACCAGATAATCCTTCGTTTAAGAATGCTTGTGTAGTATCAATATAAAAAAGTAAGCAGCTGTATTCATAAGTATAATGAATAACAGCTGCTTGTTTTTTTTCTTATCCGAGAATGCTTGCTATAAACTATTTTCTATGTTACTGTATGCGAAATACAACTAGACGAGATTAACGTACCGCTTATGACATATGTTGTTACCGAATCCTGTATTCGCTGTAAGTATATGGACTGTGTCGAGGTTTGTCCCGTCGATTGTTTTTATGAAGGTGAAAACATGTTGGTCATTCATCCTGATGAATGTATCGACTGTGGTGTTTGTGAGCCTGAGTGTCCTGCCGAGGCTATTGTGGTAGATACGGCACTGGGTGCGGAGCGTTGGGTTGAGATGAACCGAACCTATGCTAGTGCGTGGCCTTCAATTACACGTAAAGGTCAGGCACCTGATGATGCGGAAGCCTGGCTGAACACGACCAATAAGTTTGCTGAACACTTTAGTCCGCATCCAGGAAAACCTAGCTAGTCATTTTTTAGTTGAGAGTAAAAGGGAATGTCGTCCATGTTTAAAGAATGTGATTTCGTTGTTTATCCACCTCATGGTGTTGGTAAATTGGTTGCTATCGAGAGCCAAACTTTTGATGAAGTATCTGTTGAGTTGTTGGTTATCTCTTTTGAGCGCGATCGTATGGTTCTGCGCCTGCCGCGTAAAAAGGCTGAAGGCATCGGTTTGCGGCCACTTAGCAGTCGTTCCAACATGGAAGATGCTTTGAAGTCCCTTAAGGTTAAAACAAAAGTCCGGCGGGCGATGTGGAGTCGACGCGCGCAGGAGTATGAAAATAAGATCAACTCCGGTAATCCTTTGTCGATTGCAGAGGTCATTCGTGATCTTCATCGTAACACAGAAAAACCTGACCAGTCTTATAGCGAGCGGCAAATTTATCAAATAGCTGTGGATCGCTTCATCCGTGAGTTAGCGGCTGTCGAGCAGATCGATGAAGAAGCAGCAGGAGCTAAACTGGCGACTTTCCTGAAGCTAAAAGCTGCGTGAGCTAGGCGAAAGGTTAGCGGCTCGCGCCGCTAATCCGATTCCAGATGACAGTCGACAAGATAAGCACGGATTGTGCTTATCTACATGTTTCCTCCCTTCAATTTCTGATGTTTTCGGAACACTACTCCAGAAATATCGGATATTTTCGGAGTGCTACTCCCGAAATATTGGATTTTTAGTATTTTGGCTTCAGTTCGGGATAAAAGAGAAAGCCATAAAACGTTCCCCACTGTCATACCGGAAGCTAGAAAATAGCAATGAGCGTAAGCGAATGCCCTA
>JBAWWF010000216.1:0-2431 GCA_037146895.1 Alphaproteobacteria bacterium
TCTTCTTTTTCTGTAATTACCAGGTAATTAAAAGCGCTGATGAAATCATGCTGGAACGATGGGGCAAATGCATCTAAAGCTGTAGAATATGGCTCTGCACAAAGAACGTGCAAAAGCTGATATTCTTGCGTTTCTATAAATAAACGTTGGAACTCTTCCCATAAATTCTCGCGATACTTCTTAAATTCCGCACTTACCGGGCCTGCAACTTTTCCTTCCTTTATCTCTTCGGTGATTTCTGCAACAGTCCGGTTAACCCGCGCAGGTCCACTTGCTTTTTGTAGTTCTTTCATACACTCCTTGAAAAACGCAGTAATATCAGCCTTGGCCCCAAGGTTAAGCGTTTTCGACATATTTAATCCGCCAACTGGACGCTGCCTGATAGCCAGCACTGCATCAATCACACTTTGTCTCAATTCATTGAAAAATTGCTGCCCATCATCAGAACGAGCTCTCGACAACAACACCTTGTTGTTGATTTTATCCATATTGGGCAACTGACTAGGCAAGTCACGCTTTTTTAACAACCCAGCGATATGAGCGATATGTGCTTCACGACTAAGAGCAATTATTTTTCGGTTAATAATCTGATTAATAATCACCATACACGAATCACTACCTAAAAATTGATCATCAAACATAGCGACTGCTCTATCTAACTCCCTAAGTGTCTCACCGCGTGCTGCTTCTAGCTCTGCTTGACTTGTTATGAACGCAACCCGCACGCTACGCGCATTAGATAAAAGGCTGTGAATGGCTGAGGCATTCAAAATATTCTGCACTGTCCCTTCGGTATCAAGAAAGCCTGGCAAATCATACATATGGCCCATCAATTCACTGTAAAAATGCTCAGGACAATGAGTTACAGAGTGCAGCCCTTCCCCAATGGGGGCGAATATTCTGCCATGGGGTACGCGCGCTTCATCAACAACGATGTGGTCATTGTCATCGGCTTGCATAGCAATGTCAGCCGCTAGATTAATCAAGGTGCTTTTGCCAACTCCTGTATTGCCGATAAAAACTGTGATAGCCTGATCTTTTGCCTCAGCGACGACCCGGGTATACTTGTTCATTTCCCGTCTAATTGCATCAACTTCCTTCAGTTCCATTGGTGCAGCCTGGCCAGCAGCAGCTGCCGCAGCGAATGCTGTAGGCACAATCGCAAATGAACTGCAAAATAATAAAGCTTTATAAAACATCGAAACTCGTTTTGTCATTTTTTCCTCCATTATCTGTTAAATCCGTGGTAGTAGTGGCCATGCTACTCTCCACTGTCCACCGCCTCCGCCATGACGCCTGCCTTGGTGGTGTCCACCACCAGCTATCCTTTGGTTTCTTACTTGGATGCGCTGATTTGTCGCATCGATGTGTGGCTGTGCTACGAGTATTCTCGCTTCAAGTGCTCGCACTTGATCATTTAATCTTTGAGCTTCTACCTTTAGTTGCTGAAAGCCTGCGTTTTCAAGTCTTAGTGAATCCAAATCTCTCCTAAACCTTTGATCACTTTCATCACGTTGGCGCTGAATCTGCTGTAATTGCTGATCTAGGACTCGTTTAGATTCAGCAATTTGGGCGATGCTTGCTTGGTGATCCTTTTCCAACTTTTGCGAACGCATGAGGGCAGCGGCAGCGTCTCGTTCGAGACGCTCTCTTTCTCTAATCGCATTATTTGCTCGTTGCTGGGCAGCGGCCGCCTCTCGTTTATTTTGTTCAGCACTGCCCTTTACTTGCACTGCCTCGTCTAAAGCCTGTTTTTCTCTTGCTTTAGCTACTTTTATATCTGCCTCCAATGCCGCAGCTTTGGCTTTCTCATCACGCGCATACTTCTCGCTGACCTCGCGTGCAGTGTTAAGTCTCTTGGTCTCTGCTGCTCTTGCTATCAGCGCTTCATCCATCTCCTTGATTTGCAATGTTTGTACATATATCGCATGCTCTCTAAGGAATATTTCCTTAAATCTATTTAATGCTAGCTCTCCTTGGGCAGCAGCCAATGGTTGTAATAGCTGATAAGCCTGATCCCGCTCTATCAATACACGCAATGCATTCCAACAGCTTTCTCTTTTAGCCTCGACGTTGGCGCTGGTAATTGGGAGCAAGCCCAGTGCTTGTTTATATACGCCACTTTGCTTATTCGTCAGCGTTTGCGTTGCCACAGATGTAAAAAGCCTAACCAAGACGTCTGCTGTTTCTATGCTGAACACCAAAGAAATATTGACAGCGGGAACGGGCCGACTTCTGGTTGCCATGATTGCCCGCGCAAGATTATCACGATCTTCAAACAGAACATCAATACTGTCATCCACATTAGTTCTGCGTAAAGGAATAACCTCTCTACATAATGATCCCAATCTTTGTGCCTCTGCCGCATCTCCAACGACAGCTTGCAGACAATCTGGTCTATGCAGAAGTCCTTCACTCACCATATTGACGG
>JBAWWF010000217.1:0-2423 GCA_037146895.1 Alphaproteobacteria bacterium
CCACCAGCGATAATACCCGTACCTGCTGGCGCTGTTCGTAAATAGACGTTCCCAGGACCAAACTTGCCGTGCGCATCGTGATGTAATGTGCGACCTTCGCGTAAAGGCACCCGAATCATTGCGCGCTTTGCCTTTTCAACTGCTTTCTTCACTGCGCCAGGAACTTCCCGCGCTTTACCAGTTCCATAGCCAACACGCCCTTTACCATCACCAACGATAACCAATGCGGAAAACCGCATGTTCTTACCGCCTTTGACAACTTTTGTTACGCGTCTAACGCTCACCAATTTCTCGATGAACTCTGACTCTTCTCTCGGTTGTCTTTCACCGCTATGTCTTTCACCAGCTTTTGCCATGGTTCATTTTTCCTAAAAATTTAATCCGCCTTGCCTTGCAGCTTCGGCTAGTTCCTTGACGCGCCCGTGATAAAGCAAACCTGAACGATCAAAAACAACATCCTTGATCCCTTTTGCTAGAGCACTTTTAGCAATCATTTCGCCCACAAAACGTGCAGCAAGCTTATTGCCACCATTTTTTAACTTTGAGCCTTTTTTAAATTCTTGAGTGACCGATGAGGCGGCAACAATTGTTTCCGCCTTTTGGTCATCGATAACCTGAACATAAATATGCAAATTTGTTCGCGACACTGTAAGTCTCGGGCGTCCAGCATTAGTAGCACGAATTCTGGTGCGTACTCTCTGCTTTCTGCGCTGCAATAATTGATACCGTTGTTGCATAGCCATTACTTCTTCTTACCTTCTTTACGAATTACAAACTCACCCTGTCGTATAACGCCCTTGCCCTTATAAGGCTCAGGCTTACGATAAGCACGAATTTCGGCAGCAACCTGCCCAACACTCTGCTTGCTTGCTCCAGAAACCTCTATGGAAGTCGGCTTCTCACACTTGATCGCAATCCCCGCAGGAATACGATACTTTATCTCATGACTGTATCCTAATTGTAAAATTAAATCGTTACCTTGGACTTGCGCACGATAACCAACCCCGATGAGCTCAAGGTTACGCGTAAAGCCTTTATCAACCCCACGGATCATATTGGCGATATTACGCTGCGTTGTTCCCCACAGAGAGCGGGCCTCTTGCGTTTCATTCTGAGGCTTAACCGTAATAGAACTCCCATCCTGCACAACCGAAACAAGATCAGGAATATTATAGGAAAGTCGACCTAGCTTTCCTTGCGCCTCCAACTGCGCCGCCATGAGGGTAACTTTAACCTCTGAAGGCAGCTGAATAATTGTTTTTCCAACCCGTGACATAATCTTACCTTAACCCTTGGCTTACTCTAAAATACCTGACAAATAACTTCACCGCCGAGATTTTGCTTACGTGCTTCCACGTCTGACATTACCCCTCTGGAAGTCGAAAGGATATTAATCCCCAAGCCACTCTTAACACTTTTAATCTTATCGACAGCAACATAAACACGGCGACCTGGCTTAGACACCCGCTGGATCTCCTGTATAACAGGCTCCGTCTCATTATATTTAAGCTCAACTTCGAGCCCCAAGATATTTTGCCGCAACTCTTTTTCGCTATACCCACGAATGTAGCCTTCGCTCTTCAAAACATCAAGAACTTGCTTGCGCATCCTGGATGAAGGCGAACTAACAACGCGGTGACCTATACGCTGCGCGTTACGGATGCGCGTTAAAAGGTCAGCAATTGGATCTGTCATACACATATATTTTTTACCTACCAGCTCGACTTAGTTATACCAGGAATTAATCCAAAAGATCCATGCTCCCGCAAAGCGATGCGCGAAAGCTTAAATTTACGATAGTATCCGCGTGCACGTCCTGTCAGCTCACAACGGTTACGAATCCGCGTTGCTGATGAATTACGTGGCATTTCCGCCAGCTTAATTACCAAAGCAATTCTTTCCTCGAAGGGCAGTTTGCGATCATGCAGCATTTCTTTAATCTCACCACGCTTTTTAGCCTTAGAAGCAACGAGCTGTCTACGGCGGAGATTTGTATTAATTGAACTCTTTTTTGCCATTATCTCATTCCTATTTCGCAAAAGGCATGTTAAACGCCCTTAAAAGTGCCAAAGCAGACTGGTCATCACGTGCGGTTGTGCAAATAATAACGTCGAACCCACGAATTTTATCAACCTTATCGTAGTTGATCTCAGGGAACACTATCTGTTCCTTAATACCTAATGCGTAATTACCATGTCCGTCAAAGCTTTTCAACGAAAGACCGCGAAAATCTCGTACCCGTGGCAAAGCAATCGTGATCAAACGATCCAAAAATTCATACATACGCTCTTTACGTAAAGTAACTTTTGTACCAATCCCCATACCTTCACGCAGCTTAAAACCAGCAATAGACTGCTTAGCCTTGGTGATCACCGGCTTTTGCCCAGCAATTGCCGTCAGGTCCTCAACAGCTGCATGCAACC
>JBAWWF010000218.1:0-2416 GCA_037146895.1 Alphaproteobacteria bacterium
AAACATTAACCGGCACAGTTGTCGGCAACTACAAAGACTACGACGAGCTTTGTGATCACATTATGGAACAGGAAAACTTAAAGCTTCTAGAGCCCAATCCTGATCTTCGTAATTTGCAGTGGAGCTTTACTGTTTATAGTGAAAGGCAGGCAGTTGCAATTAGCACAGGCGACTGCACGAAGTTGTACCACGTCATCCTGACTCCCGAGGTTGATCTGGCTTCCTTAAAGGAGCGATGGTGCCGAGACTTCTGTAAAGCTCATGATCTGGTGATTAGTTAGTGAAATGGAACACTAGCCATAGAGAGACGGATGAGCCTTTTTCAAAATAGGTCTTCCTTGAAAAGCATCAATTATGATACATATATAATGTATGGAGGGTAATTTGAAAAGGATTAAGGAAGTGCGATGATTCTTTTGCATGCTTTTATAAAAAAAACGCAAACAACTCCTGATAAAGACATAGACTTAGCATTTCAACGTAGAAAGGAGATTATGAAAAATGACAATAATTAATCCTACCAAAGCTGGCTCAAGCCTGGATGATTTTCTAGAAGAGGAGGGAATTCTAAACGAAGTGACTGCTATTGCACATAAACGTGTTTTAGCTTGGCAGATACGTTGCGCAATGGAAGAACAGCATCTTACAAAAGTTGAAATGGCTGAGCGTATGAATACAAGCCGTGCTGCATTGGACAGACTTTTAAATCCTAATAACCCAAGTGTAACATTAGACACTATGGACCGCGCCGCTACAGCACTCGGAAAGCACCTTAGTATATCCTTAAGTGACTAAGGTTATTTGCCGACGATGACTACACCTGATCCATTAATGCTTTGGTTAAGCACGCCGGCGACCTTTGCTATTTCGATACGCCCTGTTCCGTTGATGGTGCAATCACCATCGCGGACAGTGCCACCCAGAATAATGGTGCCTGCTCCATCAATTGTTGCTTTGATATCTTCGTGATTTAGCTCTTTAATGGCAATGCTACCTGAGCCGTGAATGGAAAGTTTGAGCGGGCTAAGAGTAGTAGTACGTGTCGTTGAATCAATATTAGCAATTGCGATATCACCATTGCCATTAATTCTCGACTCCAGCTCGCCACCAAGTGTGCCCGCAGTAATTATGCCGCTTCCATCGATGACCAACTTAACTGGCCCAGCATGGTCGGCAAGCACAGCCTTGCCAGAATTAATGTGTACACTTAGCGGCATCTGCTTCGGCATAGTAATAGTCAAGGCAAGCGTGCTGTTGGAGATTTTCCCATTGCAACCAACTTCCACTTCACCTTCTTCATTGCCTATTACTTCCAGCTTTTTGAGTTCGTCTTCTTTACCTGTAGCTGTGAGAGTCAGTTTATCGTAGCTATCCACAGTGTTAATGGTAAGAGTTCCGGCGAAACGTTCAATAAGCAAGCGTGTGCCTGATATTTCCTGAGAGACCTTAAGATCAATCCCGTTAAAGGGCTGCTGTGCAGTTGGCGGAGGCGATGCAAGCCCTAGTAACAGCAACGCAACTACGGGTAGTACAACTCTCGAGGTTTTTGTAATAATCATAACCACCTCCACACTTTATCGTACTGCCATAGTTGGTTGCTTGACAATCAATTAGCGCGAATGTTAGTAATGCCACAATAAAATTTTTCGCCCTGATTTCTATTTGCTTCCTCATCGCCTATCAAACTACGTCTATTAGCAACTAAAACTGAATGTTTAGTTGTTAGTGACTTACTATTTGTTGCATCGACGATGCCTGGGAAAACATTAGTAACTTCAACAACGGCTACTCTTCCTCTTTCTGCTGTTCCCTCAGCATTTTTTAAGGCATCTTTCATTTTGACGAAGGGTTTTTCACCTTTACCATCTTCTATGGCCATCACGTCAAGTGTGCCATTCGCACGACTAGGGTACAGGGTTGAGGCAACAAGCATATTATTCTTGACACAGAATGTATGAGCTCCTCCCTCTGAGTTAAGAGCTGTGATAAGGTCGCTAGTGCCAAGTTGATCTCTAGCATCAGGTGTAAAACTGTACACTCCTGAGTGACTGTTGATAGCCGTAAAGCCTTTTTCTACGCCGAGTTGATGCATAACCTTGCCCAGGGCTGTTAATCTTGTTTGCGCTTCTGTTTGGGAAATATCAGCTTGCGCTGCTTGTGGCAGCAATAAAATAGATAAGCATACGCTGCTAATAAGGAAAGTGAGTTTCATAATTGCCTCCATTTGTTTGACTCATTGGTATATCATAAAATTTATGATATTAATAAAGAGTTAATGTAATTATTCAGATGATAACTATTCAGATTATGAGACAAATGCTAGTGCAATCGAGAACCGGAGCGGAGCGTATTCTTCATACGTGAGCACGCGGCACGCGCAGATTAAGCGTAGCAGTTGTCCATAGGCTGAATAGTT
>JBAWWF010000219.1:0-2410 GCA_037146895.1 Alphaproteobacteria bacterium
AGCAATTGCTCCACAAGTATCGGCCCCACAGGTAGTGGCTCCACAGGAGGTAGTAGCTCCGCAAGCAGCTGTGGCACTACCGCTGCTCCCTGCTGATTTTTCTGGGGTTGTCGCATTAGTTAAAGAAGCGCGCGAGATGATGCTCTATACCCATTTGATCCAAGATGTTGTGCTTGTCTCCTATCAACCAGGGACAATTGTGTTGCGCCCTTCCCCAGCAGCACCGCCAAATCTTGGGCAACAATTATGCCAGATCCTAGAGAAACATACGCAGCAACCGTGGGTTGTTAGTATGGTAAGCGAGGGCGGCGAAGCGGCAGGCCCTCTGGCACAACAATGGAAGCAACAACGGGCAGCCGCAGAGCAGGAGAGCAGGGATCATCCAGCTGTTCAGGCTATCCTCAATGCTTTTCCAGGTGCCGTAGCAACAGTTCAACAGACAGGAAAGTAAAAGATGAAGCATTTAGATCAAATGATGAAGCAGATGCAAAATAAGATGCAGGATGCCCAGAATAAGATAGAGCAAACTGAGATCCATGGTGCTTCTGGTGGCGGCATGGTGCAAGTAACGCTGATGGGTAAGGGAGATATGCGGGCACTTAAGATCGATAAGAGCCTAGTTGATCCGCAAGAGGTAGAGGTGTTAGAGGACTTGGTTATCGCTGCCGTCAATGATGCACGTAATAAACTTGATCAATATACGGCAGAAGAAATGGGCAAAGTTACGCAAGGGTTACCTTTGCCAGGTGGCCTCAAGCTCCCCTTTTAATATATAATTTTGATACCTCCAAATACCTTGAGGTTGCTCCTGGATTGCCGCGGCCGTGTACCACGGCCTCGCAATGACGAATCTGGTGTTGTGGTTTGTTCCTCATTCGTCATTGCGAGGCCACGCAGTGGCCGCGGCAATCCAGGAGCAACCTCAAGGTGTTGGTGGGGTGCAGAATGGGCAGCGTAACATACTGGAATAAGTAGATCGTTTTATAAAGCATGAAAAGGCATGGATATACAGGGTTAAAGCCCCTAGCTCGTCTCGTATCTGATATTGCGACGCCTATATTCACACGTGCCGGATTTGCTAAGGCAAGCATTGTTCTTGATTGGGATAAGATTGTTTCTCCGGCCTTTAGTCAATTTTGCCAGGCGATTAAAGTCACTTTTCCCTCTCATCAAAAGTCACAGGGCGTTTTGCATGTCAGGGCTACCAGTGCTATGTCCCTAGCTATTTCCTATCAAACGCCACAAATTCTTGATTGTGTAAATCGTTACTATGGGTACCAGGCGATTGCTAAGGTTACGATTCATCAAGGCCCCCTGGTTGCAAGGCCAGCACCAATAGTCCAACGGCCTGAGGTGGTCCTTGATCCCAATCAGCAGACTGCCGTTGAAACGATTGTGGAAACGCTACCACCTGGAGAGCTGAGGGAGGCTCTGCAATCACTGGGTGTCAGCGTTTATAAAAAGGAAAGCGCGTGAGTTTATCTAAACAAGACCTCATTAATTATTTTGTTGCTGGATGTAAGCCAGTCGGGCATTGCCAAATTGGTACGGAAAACGAGGTGTTTGCTTATCACCAAAAGGGATGGCGACGTGCTGGCTACAGCCATGGCATTTTGCCTATTTTCCAGAAACTCATACATGAAGAGAAATGGGAACCTGTTTGTGAAGGAGAGATCATTATCGCGCTGCAAAAAAATGGCAAGGCGATAACCCTTGAGCCTGGCGGGCAGTTTGAATTGTCAGGGGGTGTTTTTCCCGACTTGCACCAAACCAAGCATGAGCTCGATGATCATATCGCCATGCTTCAGCGATTGAGCAAAGATATGGATATAGCCTTTGTGCCTGTTGGTTTTGAGCCACTATGGTCCCGTGAAGAGATTGGTTGGATGCCCAAGGAGCGGTACGCCATCATGCGCGATTACATGCCAACCAAGGGCAATCTTGGCCTCGATATGATGACGCGCACCTGTACCGTCCAAGCCAATCTGGACTACACGAGCGAAAAGGATATGGTGCAAAAGATGCGCGTTGCCATGGCTCTCCAGCCGTTAGTGACGGCTCTTTTTGCGTCATCACCATTTCTTGAGGGCAAACCAACGGGCTTTCAGAGCTATCGTGCTCATGTCTGGCAGGATACAGATCCGGATCGCTGTGGCCTGTTACCCTTTGTGTTCGATGATTCTTTTGGGTTTGAGCGTTATGTGGATTATTTGCTGACTGTGCCGATGTATTTTCTGTACCGCGATGGGAAATATATTAATTGCGCGGGACAGAAGTTTCTCGATCATATACATGAAGCGAACTTGCAAGATTGGGCCGATCACACAACAGTTGCTTTTCCCGAAACCCGCCTGAAGCATTTTCTGGAGATGCGCGGTGCCGACGTTGGTTCACTTGACATGATGATTGC
>JBAWWF010000220.1:0-2410 GCA_037146895.1 Alphaproteobacteria bacterium
TAATCAGCAATCCTAATTGTCGTCTAATACTTACTACTACTTGTCTCACACCACCACTAGTTGGATATCATTGAACCAGCAGTTAACCATTTGTTAGCTAATCCGCCATATTTTCTTACTTAAGGTTCATGACTACATACGTTCAAAATGTTGAAAGGATAAATAATGATACCGAACAGACAAAACTCATATTTTATCATGTTTATGGTAGCTCTGATGAGCTGGGCGCTCTGCGTCTCCAATGTAGAAGCCTCTCAAAAGAGAAAAGCCCCGGATGAAATCAGTGACCCTGGGCATGATGCAAAAAGGGTACAAAATAATCCTGCAGGAGAGGATGAGGACAAAAAAGAAAGAGAGGCTGAAAAAAAAGGAATGACGCAGGAACAGGCGATAAATTTACTAAATAGGCCAGAACACCAGGAGTTTCTAAAAAGTATAGTTATAGAGATATATAACAAAGATAAACTGCAGCCGTATTTACAACAAAAAATGTGCGCGCATAATGATGTAGGAGATATAGCAACAGATTGGAAAGCCTATAAAAAACCAGCAACTGTAAAGAGTAAGCAATGGGGCAGTATGGTGAAAAGGGCATCTTTATTTCTTTTTACAGTCAAAAACTCACGAGAGATACTGGAAAAAAATTTAGCAAACATCGACTCTATAAAAGTATCTGCAGGAGGTGGCAATGATACCTCTGTTGTAATTTTAGCGATATATAATACTGGTGAAAAAGTAATAGGCGTAAAACACCAAGCCATTGGGGTTGAAAAATGGCGCGTGAAGGGCACTCTCTATCCCTATAGTGTAAACGCTTTAACCAAGATAGAGGTAATGGTTGACATCTCTGCATTGGTAAAGCAAATCACCGCAAGTGGTCATATTCCGGAGAAGATAGGAGACACCACTGATAAGGTTAAAACCATATGCCCATCTAATTAATTTGTTTTAATCTGTGTTGACCGATATGTAACCAGCATAGATGGTTGCTAAAAAATCACTCTTACTCCTTCCAGCTTTGTTCTTATAGCCTCTAACTCTGAAGGATCAATTTTATTATATGTTAGGTCCAAATGTTGCAAATGAGTAAGTGCTAACAA
This sequence comes from Alphaproteobacteria bacterium, assembly GCA_037146895.1. Taxonomy (GTDB): domain Bacteria; phylum Pseudomonadota; class Alphaproteobacteria; order Paracaedibacterales; family JBAWWF01; genus JBAWWF01. The sequence goes on from JBAWWF010000220.1 coordinate 1,101, forward strand.
GTGCTCCAAAGACGGATGGTTCAAACTATTGTTTTCCATGCCAAGGAATCGTAACTCAGAAAAATTCTGCAAAATTTCTAAAGATTTATCTGTAAAAAAATTATCTGACAGATATAGTCCGTATATAAGATGCGCATAGGGTAGGAGTTCGTCTAAAATATAATCTGAAACGTTCATTTCAACAAGGTTAACATGGATCGGTTGTATTTTTGTAAGTTCCTCCATAAACTCTTTAGGAGTCCAGTTTTCCTTGGGTAGGAAAACCTCAGTTTCTTCTTCTTGATCATCAGAATATTTGCATACAAAAGCTCTGTTTAAAATATTGCTTTCAACATCATCGGTCATACTATACACACTATGCCCTACTATACAACTCAAAACACACAAAGACGCAATCTTAAATTTATTCATATTATTCACCCTACCATTAATAATCATCTAATCACTACCAGTTTGTTTTACAAGGCGCAAGTAAAATTTCATGGATATTCAGGGTAATCTCTAAGGCCCTGGCCCAAATTATCTTTGAAGGTGGTCGTTTATAAAACCCTCCATCTCTGTGATTGTAGAGATTATATCATCAAATGCAGGAGTAGCGTTAAAAAGCATGATTTTTGTTTGGTCATAGTCAGCCTTAATGGCCTTTAATTTCTTATCGTTAGGTATAAGTTTAATCTCTTTTTGCAGAATGGTTTCATACTGCGCCCATGCACAGGGGAAAAGAAATGTCTTATGGTGAATCACATCTTTAAGAAGTGCCATATTGGACATGGCGGACTTTCCATAAATGGACCGCGCAAACATAAAAAGATCGTAGTAGTGCCTAGACAACCGGATTGGCGTAGTTTTTTCATCAGGCCTATGAGCTTCCGCGTGTAAAAGAGTAGCTTTTTCCCAAAAGGTGCGCAGAGGGGACAGGACGTTTACTTGAACTGGCTTTGTTTCCATAACTTCAGAAACATAGGGTTTGATAAATGCGCTTTCTGCTGGTTCCATGCTCCCACGTATGCCGCACTCAATATAAACATGCTGCGATATATACGAGGTTTGACTTTCCAACGTTGGGTAATAAAAAAGAAGGGATTGCCCATCAGACTCAGATTGTTGAATGCTGAAAGGTTCCTTGATAAGCGGAGCTAAAGAATCTTTGAGGAAGTTCATTAGTGTTTTGCCCACAAATTCAGAGCATGTCTGCTGCATCTCTTTTAAAAGGCGCTCTCTTGCGTTGCGGGATATAGCTGATATCTCATCATGAGATAAATGAAACCCTAGCGCTTTCCTGTCAATCGTAATGTCTATGTCTTCACTGA
>JBAWWF010000221.1:0-2395 GCA_037146895.1 Alphaproteobacteria bacterium
CCAGGGTTGCATATCATTATTCCCCTTATCGACCGCGTTGGCCACAAGGTCAACATGATGGAAAACGTCTTCACGGTACCCTCGCAAGACGTTATCACCAAAGATAATGCTGCGGTAACCGTTGATGGCATTGTTTTCTTTCAAGTACTGGACGCAGCGCAATCAGCCTATGAGGTGACCAATTTAATCAACGCTATTTTAAACCTGACGATGACCAATATTCGCACCGTTATGGGATCGATGGACCTCGATGAACTGCTCTCCCATCGTGAAACCATTAATGCGCGCCTGCTCACAGTTGTCGATGAAGCCACCAACCCATGGGGCACCAAAGTCACTCGCATTGAGATTAAGGACATAAAACCGCCGCGCGATCTTGTTGAATCTATGGGACGGCAAATGAAAGCCGAGCGTGATAAACGCGCGCTGATCTTAGAGGCGGAGGGCGAGAAACAAGCAAGTATCTTGCGCGCTGAGGGCGTCAAACAATCGATGATTCTCGAAGCAGAAGGTAGGCGAGACGCCGCACAACGCGATGCCGAGGCCCGCGAACGCCTAGCACAGGCGGAGGGCAAGGCGGTCACGTCTGTCTCCGATGCTATTACTGCCGGCACCCCGCAAGCGATTAACTATTTCGTGGCGCAAAAGTATGTTGAGGCGGTGCGCTCTTTTGCCGACAGCAAACAACAAAAGCTGATGATTCTGCCTCTGGAGGCAGCCGGACTTATGGGAACCGTTTCCGCCATGGTTAATATGGTACAAGACATGGCGCAAACGCAGGAGAAGAAATCTTGATGATGTGTAGCTCTTCTTGTATATGGTTGTCTGTCGGTATTATCCTGATGGGAGTCGAGCTGTTACTTCCTGGAGTGTTCTTGCTGTGGCTTGGCCTTGCCGCCATTATCACCAGCGGACTGACTTGGGCTTTGGAGCCTAGCGGCACTTGGCAAGCCATAATCTTTGCCTTAAGCAGCGGCCTGATGATTCGCATTGGCAGTAAAGCATGGGGAAACTTTGCCCAATCTACTTCGCCTAATCTCAATCGTCGCACGGCAACACTTATTGGCAAAACCTTCGTCCTCGACAACCCCATCGTCGACGGGCACGGCCGCTTGAAAATCGGCGATAGCGTCTGGAGCATCGAAGGACCAGATCTGCCCGCAGGAACCCATGTGCGGGTCACTGCAGCGGTCGGCAATACTCTTACTGTAGAGTAAATTCCCTTCGAGGAAGAGCGGAATGCCCCTCCTCGAAGGGTGAGTTGCTAGAGATTAACAATCATCATCTTCCGTCTGGTTTAAACCGCTTATAAGCTACGCCTATCTTCTCGAACATTTCAAGAATGTCCTGAGTGGCTCCCAAACTAACTATAACACTTAGAAAATTTGGAGATTCTATATCTATTCCGAGTTGCCTTAGCTCTTCCTCAGCTGTATCGACTTTTGCAATAAAATCATCCTTGTCTTCTTCAGGGCTATCATCTGATAACATGTCAACCATTCCTGCTAGTTCGCCCAATCTAACCCTAAATGTCGGCCATGCTTTTGCCATCAAAACTTTCTCTATATCCTCTAAGTTGGTAGAGTATTGCTTAGTTACTCCGTGTCGTAACGCTAAGTTTTTATATACTCTTCCTATTTGCATTATCACTTGCGGGGTAAAATCCTTTGTATTATCAATAATACATTGAAGCTCGGATACCGCATCTGCTTCTGCCTGTTTCGTTGTTGGTAATACTCCAAAGTTATTTTTCCTTACTTCACTAACCCATTTGCAAAGAATATTATAAGGATCGAGAATAGAAAAGATGTTTACCAGCTGATCAACATCGTACTCTGTTAAATTAACAGATTTCAAATAATCACTAAGCGGGATATCAGTTTGCCCTTGCTGAAGATTTACAACGCCATTATATATTCCTAGGTTAATTGCAGACATTGTCAGAGTAACACTACCCTTTATATACTCTTCTGTCCTGCCTGGTAATTGTTTAGTTTTTATTTTACCAAGGATGACTTGATAAAATTCAGGATAATCCTTCCACTTTTCTTCTAGTGGCAAGCCTTTTGTAGAAGCTACTACAGCAGGCTTGACTGCGTCATATACGTCTCCAGTAAGTTTGTAAAATTTTTCTAGCTGTTTAATAAAAAGAGCTTTTTGGGGAGCTGTAAAATCACTACCTTGGCGGCACCATTGAGAGGCCCAATCGATTGCTGACCCTTCTATACTACTGTTTGAGAATTTTATAGCTAGAGCACTAATAGCAAGATAGGCCATGCGGGTAGGAAGCGTAGCGCGATCATCACTCTTACCCAAATATTGGTTTGCAAGAGTATCAAGAGTTTTATGAACTACGTTATTGTCCATACTAAACTCTTGCTGTTTATTAAACTCT
>JBAWWF010000222.1:0-2385 GCA_037146895.1 Alphaproteobacteria bacterium
CCCCAAAACCCCAAAACCCCATATTTAATCGATGAAAAGATATAAGTTTAAATTCATTAGATAAAAATATACTTTATAAATGTCACATTTAGAGACCTATATAAATAATAATAAAATATGTACGAATAGATAGTAATTGTTCACTTTTCGAAGAAGGCAAATAGGTTTTGAGATGGCTTTTTATTTGTTTGATCTTTAGCTTATTGACCATTATCTTTGGCCTTCTAGATATTGCCTGCCTTGGGGCCCAGAGTTGCTCCGTGGCTCTTCTTGGGCTGGTATTCAGCACCACCCTCTCCTTTCTTTTCCTCATACTGTTTTTTATGATGCTTCTAGTTGTGGGGTCGGCCCTCTCCTCCCTCACCACCAGCACCTGCAGTCTTCGGTCTGCCACCTTCCTTTCTCTGGTCATACTTATGGCCGTGATGCCTTGATTGCTATTGATCATGTTGTGATCCATCTTTCTCCTAGTATTGTTGCTGCTGATCGCTTTAGCTTTGCTCCAGGTGATGACCTCTCCCGCGGCCACCTCTGCCTTGGCCCTTCGAGTATCCACCTTGAGCACCACCTCGCCCTTGCTTTTCTTCTTCTTGGTTGTCCTCTCCATTTTGAGCGGATTGCTGCTATCCTTTCTCAATATACACTTAGCGGTTTCCACCACGATCACCCCGATTGCCACGGCCTCTGCCTCCCCCTTCAGTTCTGGGTTTCTTCTGATACTGCTGCTCTGCAGGCTGTTCTTCTTACTCTTCCTAAACGCCTGCCGCAAATTTTGAAAATTGGCCGCCATGGACATGCTCAATGCCATATTCTGAGGAAGGAGTGACATCTGGAGTAGGAGTTTTCTGTTAGTGCTATTGACTTTGTGTCTTGGATAGCACGGGTTTCTCTGTCACTATTCGTTGCGGTTGCGGTTGTACTTGTGACTTCGAGGTATCAATAATCTACCTATGTGGCTCATAAGGCATAGTAATAGGAGTAATAGGTTACTCTTCGCTGCTAATAGGGGTAATTTATTCATCTTTAATATTCTTGCGCGTGTTAATGAAAGTAGGTGGTCTGCCTTCTTCGCTCTTATTAGTTTTAAGAGTCTCAAAGATCTATAAGTTTTCCTCCTTCAGCTTTTATTCTTCTTGGTGGTGGTAGTTTTTGCCACCTTTTCCATCCTTTCGCGGTCGTGGCTTATCTCCTTCATTGACAGGTTCATCAGATCTTTGATACTTCTTGTATCCTTTTCCTTCACCGCCCTTATGCTTTTCGTAGCCATGCTTCTGTTGCTCATAGTACTCTTATTCCTCTTGTTCTCTCTACCGCTTTTTCTCTTCCTCTAATTTGTAGTACTTTTCAGCCGCGATGTCGCCATATTTGACAAGGATATCCTCGGGTTTCTGCAGATACACGTTGTGTCTGCACCCTTGGTGAATCTTCTTGTACTTGGATAAGGCGAAGTCTTGCCAAAATTGAATCGCCTTCTCTTTATTTTTGATGCGGAAGGAAATGCGGTGCTTGTCAAACTACTCACCTTACTTGTGGAATTGAGGCTAAGGGCTTTCTGCATCGTAGTCCATCAAGAAAGACATGATCTCCCGGTCGAATGCATCTGAACCGAAAACTACCAACGAGTTTTCCATGCTCTCAGCATACTCAGCATTCTTGAAAAAGTTAACTTTAAATTCGTAGCCTAGGTTTCCGGGCTCTTCTCCTTCTATGACAGTCAAGTAGAATTTGTTATCTTTCTCGTACCATTTTCGATAGTTTGAATTTGGGTCAATCTCCTGAATTGGAGGGCGTTCTGGACGAGGATATCTTTATTTTTATGGCTAACCCAAAGAATGAGGTACGTTATTAGTCCTCTCACGATGTTCACCTCTTCCACCATGACCCCAGTTATCTTTTTGTTGGGTTGTGTCATTAGCTTATTCACTTTCATTAGCTCTAGTCCATCTCTGCTCCTAGGTGGAATCTTGCTTTGTTTCCTCCTTAACTTTTTCATCTTCTTCTTCCTGATCTTGATTTTTATCTTAGTTCCAAGACTGGAAATGATCAGGCTTTGGAGTTGTAGATGTGGGATTGCTTGAAATTGGAGCTTGAGCTTAAGCTTATTGAGTCGATGCCTTAATAATATTGACAGGGGCTGCTGGGGCTGGGACCTTCGCCTTGTAATTGAAGTTGACTCCGATTTCATGCTCCTCTTCATCATCGTCATCTTCCTCTTCGTCATCCCAATTATACGCAGCCTTTGGCTTTTCATTTTCCTTGGGCTTTTGGGTCTCACTTGGAGTAGGTTTTGAAGAACTCATAATTATTTGATTTGCAAAGTATTTATTATTATTATTAATTACAACTTTCTTATCAGAAGTTGTTAGGGGTTTTGGGGTTTTGGGG
>JBAWWF010000223.1:0-2383 GCA_037146895.1 Alphaproteobacteria bacterium
CCGGTCATAAATCTGATTATCGGGGGAGTTATTATAGCATTGGTGGTTTTCTTCGTGAATCCATCGCCCTTTATAGAATGGGCGACTAACGCCGCTCGTGCGCTTCTTAGAAGCAGTGATGCAATTTGATATCCAACATATGGCTGCCCTCCCAAGCACCAATCGGTATGCCAAGGAGCGATTGCACTTGTTGCCGGAGGGGTCCGTCATTTGGGTAGATCGCCAGACGGATGGCTACGGCCGCCGCGGTGATGCATGGGAATCTCTGCCCAATAACCTAATGTTTTCATTGGTTTTATGGCCGGACAAGCCACTGCCACAACTAGTGCAACTTTCGTTTATGGCTAGCTTAGCTGTTGGTACAGCACTCGCACCATTGCTACGTTCGGGCGTTGTTTTATCTTATAAATGGCCTAATGATGTACTGCTAAATGGACAAAAGGTCTGTGGAATTTTGCTGGAAACTGAGACGTTGACCGGGAAACCTTATCCAGCTGTTGTTTTAGGGATTGGTATCAATGTAGAAAGTGCCCCGCGCATAATTAAGCCTGTGACTGCTCTAAATATTCATGCAAAAAAAGATTCTACGCCAGAATCATTGCTGGCCGCAGTGCTGGAGGCTTTTCAGTGTCTATATGAACGTTGGAAAGAAGGTGGACAAGAAAAAAATATTTTAAAATTGTAAATATAATACTAGCTATTGTATTGTACCTGTTGATGTATGGGTTAATTCTTGTAAGGAGATGTGCAATGAAAACAATATTAGTGGCTTTATTAGTTGCAATGTGCGCTTCGAGTGCTATGGCAGCAGCCAGTTCATCATTGGTTGTTACTCCACCACCTCCACCAAAGGGGTGCCATGGACCTAGCCAAGGGAATCACGGACATGGACACGGTAATCATGGGCATCACGGTGGGCATCGTAAGTAAAAGCGGTTAGTGTAACCTCCGCCAAAGGTGGTGCGTTTATACGGCTTCTAACTAATCACTACCGCTTTCAAACGGTAGTGATTTTTTTTATTCTTGCAAGCATCGTTCTCATGAGGCTAGGATTTGGAGTTTATAAATTGTGCAATATTTGATTAAAATGTGAGTTTCAAGGGATGACAAAATGTTAAGGAAAATTATTTGTAGAGTTGTACTGATCAGTGGTTTGTTTTCACTAGGTCTGTCACATGTCATGGCGAACGAAGTGAAGCAATCCAGGCCTTCAGCGATTGACCAATCGCGGTCCGGTAATTCCTGGGAATTGCTACTTTAACTTGACCGTAAATGGTTATTGTGCCACAAATAAATTATAATTTTAAAAAGAGATATGACAATAACAAATTCGCTAGTGCCTTCAAAGAATGATCTCTGGTTTTTGCCTTTAGGCGGATCAGGTGAGATCGGGATGAACCTCAACCTATACGGCCATGATGGCGCATGGTTGATGGTTGATTTGGGAATAACCTTTCATGATCGCTTAGGGGTGGAGATTTTAACGCCCAACCCCGAGTTCATCGCTGAGAATTACAAGCACCTTGCTGGGCTTGTCTTAACGCATGCTCATGAAGATCATGTTGGCGCAGTTCCTTATTTGTGGCAAGCTTTGCGCTGTCCTGTCTATGCGACTGGTTTTACCGCAACGATTTTGCGGCAGAAACTCAAAGAGGTGCCATGGGGTTCCCAAGTTCCCATTATCGAAATACCTCTTTCAGGACAAGTAACCATTGGTCCGTTTCACGTAGAGTTTATTACTTTAACGCACTCAATCCCTGAACCTAATGCATTAGCCATTACCACCCCGCTTGGGCGAATTGTCCATACGGGCGATTGGAAACTAGATGAGGTGCCATTACTAGGTGCTAGCTTCGACAGCAAGCGATTGCAATCTCTCGGTGACGAAGGGGTTTTGGCATTAGTGTGCGATTCCACCAATGTATTTACCCCTGGCTCTTCAGGGTCGGAAGATGAAGTACGCCGCAACTTAGTAGAGCTGATGGCTAGCTATCCAAACAAACGGCTTGTTCTGGCCTGTTTTTCTTCAAACGTTGCTCGCGTGCAAACAATTATCCAGGCTGGCGTTGCCCAGGGTCGGCAAATTGCTCTGCTGGGGCGTTCTTTGCAGAAAATGGTAGAAGCTGCCAAGACTAATGGCTATTTGCAAGACATACCGCCATTTATCACCGAAGAAGCCGCTATGAAGATGCCTCGTGAAAAAGTCCTGATTTTATCGACAGGATCGCAAGGCGAGTCGCGCTCTGCCCTAGCTCGAGTATCGGCTCTGACCCATCCGCGCATTTCCTTAGGAAGCGATGATGTGGTGATCTTTTCCTCGCGCATTATCCCTGGTAATGAAAAAGTGATCGGGATTATGCAAAATCGTCTGGTCGCCCGCGGT
>JBAWWF010000224.1:0-2379 GCA_037146895.1 Alphaproteobacteria bacterium
CCTATTGCCGCATCTGCCCGACAAAAGGAGACATCAAACTCTTGCCAAAAGGCATCAGAACTGAAAACAGCAACGGCGCCATCGTAATCAGATAGGGTGATTAAAGGTGCGTTAAAGCGACTCGCTAATGTTTCCTCAATGACGCTCGCAAACATTCTCTCCAATGGTCCCTTGGTATCTGGTGGGTACAAAGCACTAACGTTAATCCCATGGATCTTCGCTGGTTTTGTATCTCGAATAAGCTTTAGGATTTGCGCCCTTACCCCCTTGTTACTCGCGTCTCGTAGGGGGTGAAACATGCGCCCTAGTTTATTTCTGGCCCACCACGACTGAAGTTGGGCAGTAAGCTCGGCTTTATCTCTAGCATCTGTCTTCTTTACCAAAAAATCCGTCAGTTCCGCTTTTTCGGCACAGGTAACTTTGGTCGCCACAAAGACCCCCTCGTCAACCAAGTTGATATCTTGATCAGCAATAAATAGTTGCTTAAGGCAGTTAAACATTTGTTTGACGGAAGCGCTGCGATCTGCGGTAAATTGATCTTGGCCTATGACAAAAACCAATCTCACAGAGGCGGCATCGAGGAGAATTTGCCTGGTAAAAGCCGCATTGACTAGGTTGCGTTCCGAACCATCGGTATCATTAAATCCAGGAAGATCAAAAAAGCGGATGCCATCAACATCAATAGATTTTGGGTAAATAGTTTCTGAATTACCCCCCTGTCCTATGACCATAGCAGCTTGGTCCTCAGGATCGGCTAACACGTAACCTTCCTCATCATCACTAACTTTAATCGCTTTTCCCGCAAGAAGATTGACTAGCGTACTTTTACCAGCCCCAGTATTGCCCAAAAAAGCGACGATGTGTTGGCCTTTTGCCGAGTTAAGGAGAACCGCGTTTCTGTCAAATTCTTGCCTCATTCGTTGCACGATGCTCCTTGCGTCACGTCCATCAAGCGCACCCGGCCCACTTTGTGCTCCGGGCTTCCATTCCATGATCATTGCTTTTAAGGCTTGGTTAGCGAAAAGAGCTTTGCTGTCTAGTGCTGCTCCCGTTGCTGGGCTTGTGATGTGAATAGCAAGATGTTGTAAAATAGCACTTCTCTCATAGGAATGACCATCGGCGGCAACAACTGGATCTAGCATTAATTCTAAAGTTATCGGACAAAAATGTTCCGGTGGCCTCATGTCATCAATAGATTCTGCCGCGCAATAACTAGCACTTGTACTAGTTGCAATTGTCATAATCCACGCAAATAGCCAAATCATCTTCATGTTTTTCATAGTACTCTACCCTCAACGGTGTTGCTGTTTAATGTATCTGCTGTATACGGCAAAATCATGACAATATAAAGGATAAATTTTCTAAAAACTGGCAAAAACCTGCCAGCTTTTGGGCGCAGACGACAGGCCAGGTAAGGGCGTGCGCGATAGTTTGTTGACTGGAGCGGCAGGCGGCCCTCCCCCGTCAACGTACGCCCCCTCTACTGATTGAGTGTTTCTTTGGTCGCGGTAAGTCTTGCTGGATAGAGTTGTGTGTCAATAGCCGCCGCACGAAATTCATTTTGACAGGACAAATTGATGCGCGGAATGTTTGCTCGGCTATTTACGGCTACAGTTACCCAGATGACGCAACAGAAAGCGAGAGTGAAGAAGAAAGTGACGACGAATCATCAGAAGAAGATGAGGAAGATATGCTAGCTAAAGCTATTGCGCGCTCTAAGCGGCCCGCGTAATTGCAAGACTACAGCCTGCTATTAGTTTTCTAATAGCAGGCATTCTTCCTGGTCTTCTTAGTAACACGCTTCATTTTCAGTGGTTCTTGTTCAGGTGCGGCAAAGGAATCGAAGGGCTCATTAGCCAACAACGCACCATGCGCATGTCTAGCAGCATTAATTAGCTCTTCCCACGACGAAGAATTGATGTAAGCAGAGTCGGGTTGTTCGATACCAATCTTATCACAAACGCAGTTTACCGCTTCGATGACCTGGCTTATTGCCTGTGCCTCTTCATGATTATAAAGGGTGTAGCCAATATGGTTTTTTGGAGGGCTTTCGCTCATATCCAAGTTATCAAATACGTTAATGATTTTAAGCATTGAATCCCAGAAGGTGTGCGGATAGCTACCATTTGGCGACTCCAGCAACTGGAGTTCCTTATTAGCCAGATCTTCTAAAGCTTCGATTAACGTATGGCGCAAATAGGGAATGAACAAAACCTTATGTTTCCTCATATTCATAGCCTTTCTCCCTTCCAGAATTTAGAAATATGCGCTAATTATGAGTCAAATGCAATATATTTCTTTCCCATATGAACTCGACAGTTACGAAAAAGGCTGTCAAAAAAAGTTTGCATTTGTGGAGTATTTTGCTATGATTTGCCA
>JBAWWF010000225.1:0-2374 GCA_037146895.1 Alphaproteobacteria bacterium
TATTGTGCCGCAAGTACACCTAGGGCCAGTGCGGATGCGTGCATTTATGAGTTCAGCTCTGGAAAGAGCAGAGATGCTCCGTACTGCGAATGAAGCTGCGGTTAGAGACCCCAAGCTTGTTTTAGAGAATCTCACTCAAAAGCAAAGTACTTTTACCGCACAAGAGCTGGATAGGTTTCTGTTAAAACACGTTGATGCCAACGAGATAATGGCTGTTAAAGAATCTATCCTGAGGGATAAGAATACGATTGCGCTTTATGATCCCCATACGTTAACGCAGACCGACCATTACACCACTACTCATGTAAGAAGCGAAGAGGAAAAGCTGTTGCGTTTTGCTGAGGCTGTCAACCAGAGTCGGCCCTCGACTTCCAGTCGAGGGCCGACCTCAGGTATTGCCCCGGTTAAAGAGACAAGCTTGCAAGGGATAATCCAAGACAGAACCCTTAATGAAGAACAGGCTAGAGCCTTAAGGTTTGTTACGACCTCAGAACATGGCTTATCGATTATTGAAGGACGTGCTGGGGTTGGCAAAAGCCACGTGATGCGTGCCATCAAAGATGTTTATCAAGAGCATGGGTTTAGAGTGGTAGGGCTAGCGCCTACTAATGTTGTATCTAAAGATATGGCTACAGATGGCTTTGGGGAAGCCTATACCGTTCATAGTATGTTGTTCAGACATAAGAATGGGCGTTTTCCCTTAAATCAGAAAACCGTTTTAGTAGTTGATGAAGCGGCTATGCTGGGTAATAGCGCGTATGTAGAGCTGTTCCATGTTGCAAAATCGTATAAATGCAAGGTGGTTCTTATCGGAGACGACAGGCAGCTTTCTTCAGTGGATAGAGGTGGCATCTTTAGTCTTTTGACTGAAAAGTTTGGCAGTACTGATCTTACTCAGGTGCGCAGACAAAGTATTGCTTGGCAGAAAGAGGTCAGTGAGGCTTTAGGTCAGAGACAAGTAGAAAAGGCTGTTACCCTCCTATCGCAGAATCAAGCCCTTAACTGGTCTGGCACCATAACTGAGTCCATGACAACCCTTATTCAAGCTTGGGAAAAGGATTATGTACAAGACCCCACTAAAACCAGGCTAATTCTGGCAACCCGAAACGTAGAGGTTGATGCGCTTAACACGGCTGTGAGAGAAATACGCCTCCAAAGAGGAGAAATCGAGGCTAAAAGCTATGATTGTTACACCCAGAGGGGCAGAGAGGTGTTTTCTGTGGGCGACAGGGTTTGCTTGACGCAAACCGACAAGGTTTTGGGGATTGGGAATGGCGCCTATGTGCACATTAAGTCACTTTCAGAAAACCATTGCCAGGTCGGTATAGATGATGGAACAGCCGTTGAGTTTAACCCGCAAGTCTACCACGGACTTAAGCTAGGGTATGCTTCTACAGTTTATAAGTCGCAAGGCAAGAATATAGGACAGGTCTATGTTCTGCATGGTTCAGCCACCAATAACCGGATAAATTATGTAGGCTTATCGCGGCAGACGGAAACACTGCAAGTGTTTGTAAACCGTGAGGAGACCCTGAGTACGCAGCAGCTCATTTACCAGATGAGCCGTGATCAGGGACAGAGCTTGAGCGTAAGGTATCTTACGGAGGCCCAAGTTAATCGCGCTAAAACCTTAGGAGATGGTTATTGGGATGCGGCTAAAGAGGTTTGGACCGATCTTAAAACCAACGTCACTAATCGCTTAAGTGATTTATTTCATGACAATAAAGAGTTCTATGATTTTAAGCGGGAGGAACACAAGGGCCCGCAACAAGTTGTGGAGGTCGATTCTTCTCCTATAATCTCAGAAGAGCGGCATGAGCCTAAGGTTTGGACTCCTTTATTTCCGGTCCCCGAGCACATTCCACAACCCGACATTGAGAATGATTCGTATTTATCGCAGATGATCCAGGGCAAACAGATCACCGACATACACGCATACAAAGGGCGTAAAGACGAGTTGTTGGGGTACGCGGTACGGCTAGAAGATAACGCTAGCGGCGCCATTACTACTCCAACCTTGACCTATTGCGAGAATGAACAAGAGAAACCGCAGTGGCGGTGGCAAGATTTTGGTGAAAATCTCCCTCTTTATGGTCAAGAAAAGATCGTCAAACAGTCTGATAAACCGGTTCTGGTGGTTAGCGGGGAAAAGGCCGCGGATGCGGCACAAAAGGTATTCCCTGATTATGCGGTTATCTCATGGCCCGGTGGTGCCGCGGAAGTAGAGAAGGCCAACTGGGGACCGCTTATGTCGAGGAACGTGAGTATCTGGCCGGAGAAGACACCGGCTGGATTAGCGGCAGCTAAGCATATAGAAGATCAGTTGCACAAGGGTAACAAGCGATTTTCATTTAGATGCTCAGTTAGAACCATT
>JBAWWF010000226.1:0-2362 GCA_037146895.1 Alphaproteobacteria bacterium
GCCATACCCCGCAAATGATTCAGGATTTTGTAACGGCTCTAGTGGACACCTGGGACCGCTTATACTTATCGAAAGTGGCGTAAGAGCTGTGTTTTACACTCACAAATTCATAATGCTCTCCCTTCCATGGCGCACCTGGTAGAAGGGGGAATATTTTTTCCTGCAAAAGAGTTGCTCCGAGCTCGTGGGAATAGATTTGTGAAAGAGGGGATGAAAGCAGAGGCGTTATGTCATTCAAAAAGAGGGGATCTTTCAGCTTATAATACATGTTTTCCTCAAACTCAGCTCGCGTAATCCTTTTCCCTTCTTTTTCCATATAGGCGTTGAAGCAATTAATCACTTGCGTCCAATCTGGAAGAAATGCAGCGGTTTGAGAAGCAACAAGATCAAAAAGATCTCTTCCTTTTCGTCTTTGGTATAGGGCTCGCAATTTTGTGCCTAAGAGCTCCTCTATTTGGTATACATGGATACCTGCTTCTCCCTTGAACCACAAGCTATCCACAGAAAACATTTTTGTGTTGAGTGCCAGGATAGAAAAGTGTTCCCGTGTATTGATTTCAATCTTTAATTTCAATGGCGTAGCTGGAGGTGTTTCAGATTCAAACCGATATAGAAAGGTAACACGACCATGCCCTTGTTTATATTTTGGCTTCCCTAGCCAGGGATCCAACGTATTACGTAATTGCGTCATGATATTCCCAAAAGGTTCCTGATCCAACTGGACCAAGTCAATATCTTCGGAGTACCTTATGGGGGTTGAGAAAAATAACTTATGCAGAGCTGTGCCACCTCTAAAACCTAGCTTAGCTTGGAGGAATGGGTCAGAAAATATAGCGACGAGAGCTCGCGAAATAACCAAGTCTTGTTCGACTTGAATATCAACACGCCATGGTGCAAAAGCACGCCATGAATCTATATGCATCTTAGGGATCATAAGTCTGCCTCTATCGTGTCGTTAATATATAGATGCCACCGTTGTTGCGTTTCTAGCTTTTTGGTCGGTTTTCCAGCCACCAAGTAACCAAACTTGGGGTTGCACTTGCGGATGAGCGCGGCCAAAGGATCGGCAAACTTCTCGAAGCCCACGACATCCAGAAGGTATCCGAGTCTTTGTACGTATATCCATGCTCTCTGTTCTTGGCACAGGGCTTCTACCGTAAATGCTAGTTTTCTCGCATCAATTTTTTCGGCAAGCTCCGCTAAAACTGTGGCGATATGATTATAATGACCCGACGCTTTTGCGTACCTGATCAAATCAAATGCGGTCAATTCAGGGGTGGAGACATTTATATACCCTGCTACTGTTTTTTTCTGCTCAATCCCAGGATGATATATAGGGTTATTGCGGTACAATTGGATGTTCATGCTAGGAGCTAAAATCAACTTAGAATATTTTGCAGTCAAGACCTGAAAGATCATCGGCTGTTGATGGGCGGCTCCATGGAGAGCAGCTGCCGAAAGGAGGCCCACGTAATAATCGGTCCCCATGTGATGCATCAGCGGAGCGATAAACCAATCTGGAGGAGGGCATCCCGTATTTTGATATTCTAACGGAACGATGACATAAAAATTGCGATAAGCCCTAAAAATACGATTCTTTTGAGAAAGTCGATAAGCTGAAAGGCGAGCCTTTTGTAGGCTTATCCCCGATACTGAGGCTGCTTCATTAAGCCTGAACGTAATATGCCCCTGTTTTTGCAATGAATCCACATAAGTACTCAGGTGGTTAGTATGATTAGTTATTTCTATCATTCCTGAAATATATCAAAAAATGATATATTTTGCAAACCATAGAAATGATCAGATAATGCAACATAGGGGCAGGATAGAGGATTTTTAACATTACTTGGGTCCATACCCTAGGGCAGGCTCTCGTTTGTGTAGGTGTATGTATATCCATGGCTTTCACAGTAAGAAAGATACCATCCTTTCTTGAACCAGCTGACGTTAATATCAGGATTACGGATAATCCACATCGTTGTTTCAGGGTTTCCCATGCAAAGCTTGATTTTGTCTGAGAAAACAGTAAAGCTCCAATGGCTGGTCAGCTCGTCATACTCGGGGTGATCTTCCAAAAGTTCTCCTGCGCTAAGGTAGCTAAAAACCTCGTCATCGAGGATGGTCTTTATTTTTTCGCCATTCGGTCTAAAAATCGTAATCATCGTTTTAATCCTTCTTTCAGTATCAATGTCCGATACGTGGGTGTTTGCTTGAGATCCTCGGGTCAAGCCCGAGGATGACAATGGGGGTGGCTGTCATCCTCGGGCTTGACCCGAGGATCTCCAGACATAAAAGTAGCATCTTGCCTGAAGGCAACAAAAAAATCCCGCCATTATTGGCGCAAACACCGCACAAACCAAGG
>JBAWWF010000227.1:0-2353 GCA_037146895.1 Alphaproteobacteria bacterium
TCAGCAATCGCCGAACTTTCAGCAATCGTTGTGCCATTCAAGTCGACAAGAACTGGAATGGTCCCTGTGGCGTTTAAATGCAGGAATGACGGGCGACGCTCCCATATTTTCTCTAGCTCTAAGCTAAAATCTAATTTTTTTTCTTCTAACACGAGCCGCGTTTTTCTTGAAAAAGGGCACAATGGATGATGATAAAGGGTTCGCATTGGGTGAATTTCTGCTACAACAAAAAAAGGTTAATAAAACGATTTGATAATATCATGTTTGCTCTTTTAATTCTCTCTCTTATCCAAGGGTTTACAGAATTTCTGCCCGTTAGCTCAAGTGGTCATCTCATTTTGATACCATATTTGGTCGGTTGGCAAGATCAAGGATTAGACGTCGATGTTGCTTTGCACGCTGGGACTCTCCTTGCGGTCATTATTTATTTTTGGCGCGACATTTATCTTATGCTTACCAGCCTATGGCGATGGCAGTTGCACAAAGAAAGATATCTAGCTGTTTGTTTGATTGTGGCAACCTTGCCCGCCGTAGTCGTAGGTCTTATCTTTAGCAGCATCACCACATTTCGGTCGCCGCTGCTAATTTCCTGGATGGCGATTGTTTTTGGTGTGCTTTTGTACGCAGGTGACTGGTGGGGGAACCTGCGGGGCCAGCAGCGCAACGAAGTCAAATTGCGGGATGCTATTATCATTGGCTTAGCGCAAGGCTTAGCTTTAATTCCAGGCGTGAGCCGCTCGGGCATTTGTATGACGGCAGCACGATTTCTGGGAATTGAGCGGCAAATGGCCGCGCGCTTTGCCTTTCTTTTGGCAATTCCAACGATCCTCGGCGCAGTAGTGCTAACCTCATACAAGATGTATCGCAACGGCACACCTCTAGACCTCGGGCTCCTAAGCTGTGGTGTGGCCCTATCCTTTGCCTTTGGCTTGCTCGCAATCCATGGAATGCTAAGATTCTTACAGCGATTTAGCTTGCTGCCCTTCGCCATCTACCGCGTAGGGCTCGGCTTGCTGATTATGGCATTGCTCTAAACGCAATCTTAAGCCACTTCTTGGGCTTCCTCTGGTACAAAGAGTAGTTCCGGGGCCGAGAGTGATCGCGGTGTGGCGTCAATGCCTGGTGTTTGGGCTAAGTCTTCCTGGGAGAGATTTGTATCAAGCGTTTGGAATTTGCGGGCAGTGACCAGCACACGACGCTCCAGCGTGCCCACGGCATGGTTATAGGACTCAACGGCTGTCCCCAGACTCTTGCCTACGCGACTCAAGTGGCTACCCAGGTCATGCAAACGTTTATACAGATCACGTCCCAAATCACTAATAAGTTGTGTGTTCAAGGCAATGGTTTCCTGACGCCAGCCATAGGAGACGGCACGTAACAGCGCAATGAGAGTTGTCGGCGTGGCTAGAATAACCCGCTCACGTACGCCACTCTCAATAAGGCTGGGGTCTTTTTCCAATGCCGCACTGAAGAAAGTCTCACCTGGTAAAAATAGAATCACAAAATCAGGTGCTGACGGGAATTGATCCCAATAAGCGCGCTGGCTCAAGGACCGGATGTGGCTGCGGACTTGGCGTGCATGGTCGGCTAAGAATTCCTGGCGCGTGGTCTCATCAGGAGCTTCGAGCGCGTCAAGGTAGGCCGCCAACGGAGCCTTAGCATCAACAATAATTGTTCTATTGCCAGGTAAGTTAATGACCATATCTGGGCGTATGCGCCCCTTATCTCCCTCAACGGAGCCCTGCTCAATAAAATCACAGCGGGGCAACATGCCGGCAATCTCAACGACGCGCTTAAGCTGCATTTCGCCCCATTGCCCGCGTACATGTGGTGTGCGCAATGCTTTGACGAGGTTGCCCGTCTCGTTGCGCAATTCTTTCTGAGCAACAATCAGGTCGACGACTTGTTGCCGCAAGCCCAGGTACGAGCTCGCGCGCTCCTTCTCCATTTCCTTCAGATTGCCGTCAACATCCTTAAGCGTCTGCTGTACAGGGGTCAGCATTTCGTGGATGGATTTTTGTCGCTGGAGCAGATCAACTTGCGCTGCTTCCTGGAATTGTCCAAGTGTATTCTTGGCCAGCAGGAGAAAGGATTGGTTGTTGGCTGAGAGAGCATCGGCGGACAAGGCCTTAAAAGCATCGGCAAGCTGTGACTTAGCTTGCTCCAACATCGCGAGCTTCTCATTCGTCGCGCGTTGGTGTTGCTCGAAGGTGGCGACGATGCTGGCGTTCTCCGCCATAAGCCGTGCCTTATCTTGTTGTAGGGAGTGTAAGCTTTCCTCAAGCTGTTGCATTTTCAGCGTGCGCTCTTCCAGCTGACCATTGCGGCTAGCAGACTGGTTGAGTTGTTGTTG
>JBAWWF010000228.1:0-2346 GCA_037146895.1 Alphaproteobacteria bacterium
GTGTGCGAAGGCCGTTGGCAAATGTGAGTCCGATCTCAGCTTTTACTTGCGTCTGATTGATGCGTGGCATTTGATATTCGATAGGGTCTTCGGTCGTAGAAATATTTACTTCCGGAGTATTCAAAATATCAAGCATTGTGTAGAGCGTTGTCGTCTTTCCTGAACCTTGCAACCCAACCATGAACAGCACTGCTGGCGGCTGTGTCGCTAGATTAAGCTCAACTACCTCACGTCCCAAAAAATCAACGAGATGGTCATGGACAATCTTAACAACCATCTGCCCTGGCGTAATGCTGCGTACAACATCCTGACCGACAGCCTTTTCGCGAATCTGCTCGACGAATTGCTTCACCGCGGGCAACGCAACGTCCGCCTCCAGCAAAGCCTGGCGAATTTCACGCAAAGTCGCATTAACGTCATCTTCGCTCAAAACACCACGATGGCGCAGCTTATCAAAAACGCCGCTTAATCGGCTCGCCAGATTTTGAAACATAAGATACTGCGCCGTCCTTGAGTTGTAACTACTAGGGAGACCGTAGCCTGGCAACCCAAGTTAAGTCAAGATTTTGCGGAGCGATCACAAAAGCCCCATCACATCAAGAGCACTTGTAATAGCAACTCTATCACTATAAAGTCGCACATAATCCGGAAGCGAGAATCCAGGTGGTACGGTGATTTTTTTGACTGCAACATAATACCACGTCATAAAGGATTCTCTGCTACACATTTCAATAAACACAGCATTTTTCTCGATATTTCCCAAACTTGACATTGCGTATTTAGGATACAGCTTGAGAAATTCAGCCTTTGTTTTCTTCATAAAAAATTTAACTAGCACTGCTATGTTTTCTACAAGCGTACTCTGACCCTCATCATTAGGATAAATCGTAATTGTATATTGTTCAATTTTTGGGGAATCATCACTATGTAAACTTATCCAATTATGCAGTCGGTCTATGCGGTGTGGAATACATTCACCCTCATCATTACGAGTGAACGCATTGTCATAAAAGTCACGCAAGCCGACATAAAAATCGCCCAAACAATCTCCAGGATTATTTGCTAACCACCTTCTTACTTGTTGTAACGCATCGACACCTCCGTTTAAATGACCGCTAACCGTCTCAAGAATTTTCGCTTGGTATCGTAGCGGATCACGTTTTTGCTCTGGTTTAAAAAGACCAATTGATTCCAAGTACTCAAAAACAGGGTGTGCATTTAGACCGTAGTCAGATTGTTTTTGTGTAATAAAGTCATACAACAGCTGCTTAACATAGAATGCACCTATTGGATGATCAGTAGGTGTTTCACTATAAGAAATACCCTGGGGCTGAACTACACCATTGATAATAATGGTTCCGCCATTTTGAAAAACAGATAAAACGTAGTTTTTGCCATTAACAACCCTATATTTTTTATTATTACTGCCATCAGTAATATCTAGCTCCCCACTAAGGTCAGTTATTGCTTTTTGAGCATGCCCCAAGATACTGCCTTTTTCCTTATCAAGCATCGCTACCTGGTTAAATGTGCTTTCAACAGCAGCAAAATTATCACCTAAAACATCTCTAAATTTCTCTTGCTCTCGCAAAAAGTATTCGGTATCTGTTACTTCCAGTTCTTTCTTGATCTTCTCAGCTCTGTTTTTAAGATCTACATCTTCAGCACCAACGGATGCTTTGATATACTTGAGGCACATCCTATAATGAGTTATTGCAACAGGGTTTCTAGCTAAGTATATCTTGTCTTCAATATAATCAACAACACTCACTCTAAGAGACACAGCTGCATGGAGCAATGCATTGATGATTACTTCGCGCTCTCGCGGCGTAGCTGGGGCTTTACGGAACTTAGTCGGCGTAAGCGATTCCAAAAGTTCTAAAGCCTTGTCTACACGCATACCCCTATCAGGTGCCGCCCTAACCCGCTGTATCCCAAGCTGAACTTTCGCCATCGCACTACCGGCACGAAATGGAGTGTCCACCTCCGTAGCCATTACTGCACTACTCAGCAGCACCCCAGCGATCAGAACAAAACACATCTTTAGCTTAATTGCATAATTCATCATTTAATACTCACTGTAATTAGGGCACAACCTAGCTTAGACTAAAATTAATCATTTGTCTTTAACTTTTCAAGAAAAATGCGAGATCCTCGGGTCAAGCCCGAGGATCTATTTAGATTGACCCAGGCCTTACTTTTAATTGCACCCCAAAATGTAACTACCCACTTAGCTACCAATTCTGCTATAAAGGCTTATGTTAAAGATTTTACAAGTCGTATCGTTTTTAAATGTCGGCGGCGTAGAACGTGTCACCATTGATACAGCCGTGGGATTGCGTAAAA
>JBAWWF010000229.1:0-2331 GCA_037146895.1 Alphaproteobacteria bacterium
GGTGCTCATGTATGAAGAATACACTCCGCTCCGGTTCTCGATTGCGCTAGCATTTAT
Organism: Alphaproteobacteria bacterium; assembly: GCA_037146895.1. Lineage (GTDB taxonomy): Bacteria > Pseudomonadota > Alphaproteobacteria > Paracaedibacterales > JBAWWF01 > JBAWWF01. The sequence continues at coordinate 58 of JBAWWF010000229.1, forward strand.
CTCATAATCTGAATAGTTATACCTAGTATTTGTCTCGTGCAAAATCATGTGAAATGGGTATATACTAAAGCTGTTATTCACTTGTAAAAGGACTATTTGGACGATGAAAAAATATCTTGTTGTTGTCGCCGCTACTGCTGCTGCACTTTCCCTTTCAGCTTGCGCACCAAAAATTGGTGGCAACGATTATTCGGTTCGCGGTGCTGGCGAAGTTAGTGAGACTGTCAAGGGCACCATTATTTCTATGCATGTTGTAAATATCTCCGCCAAAACAGCCGAGAACCAGTCAGGGCCAGGCGCCGGAGCACTGATAGGCGGCCTGACTGGTGGCGTCTTGGGCTCTCAGGTTGGCAAGGGTAGAGGTCCAGCGGTTATTGGCGTAGCTGGTGCTCTTGGCGGTGCAGCCCTTGGTCACTATGCTGAAGGCAAGCTCACAGAACAAGAAGGTTTTGAATACCAGATCCAATTGGATAGTGGCGGCATTGTAACCGTTACTCAAGGTGCTGAACCACGCCTAGCTGTTGGCCAAAAAGTCTTGGTCATCAAGAGCAACCGCGATCGTAGCCGCGTAGTCGCTGCTTAAGCAAAAACCTACGGCTTTCGCTTATTCTAGACGACAGTGGATAGATGACAGGAGTCAGATAAGAGTTCTTACTGACTTCTGTCTTTTACACCCATTCTACGAGGCCGTACTGGCGGCCCTAACAATCCAGTTAACCGTTATTTTACATATTTGTAATACTGTTAAAAAAGAAATAGAAAAGGATTTATAGTGACGAAATATTTATACACTTGTCTAATGCTTGTGCTTTTAGTAACACCGAGCTTTGCTAAACGGGAACGATCGGCCATGGGCGAGCTTAGGAGGCTCAATCATCTTACTGAGCAGTACTTAAAAGAGGGAAAGGTTGATGAAGCGAAGCAAGCAGCCGCAGAAGCTAGCTCCTTAACAGTGAATGCTTATGTTCCTGCTTCACTTAATGGCGAAGAGTATCAATATAAATTTGGCAAGACCAAGGCCACAAAAGAACAAGCTCAACAGATGACTAAAGCTTTGTCATTCGCCGTTAACTTGGGCAAACAGATAGACAAAGCAAAAGCAGTCACCCCACACTCGCGAGCTGTTGACGCCATTATAGAGTTGGCTAACAGCATAAACAATCAGCAAGGTGCCGACACCTACTCTGACCTCAAAGTGGGGTCTGCAATGAGAAAATCTGTATTTAATGTAAACCAAGAGATTCTTGAAAAAAACAGATATATCACTGGAGATGGTATGATTTATGGCAGCAAGGATACTCTAGGAACTTTATTCTCTCTTCCTAATGTTCTCAAATCTGATGATTGCTATCCGCTCCAGTCACTTGAGAAGACAATATTTGACCAAAAGGGTTTGCCAGATGGCGGCAAACCACTGGTGAGATATGACACAGAATTCGCAGTTTGGAATTCAGATGTACTGGATGCTTACCTAATTCTTGATGAAGATGATCGAAATAAAACGGCCATTGTTGACTTTGCCAATGCTATATGGGTCGGAGGAGGAGCAAAAGTCGGAGCTAGCGCGCAAGAAGAACAGATATGTTATTGCACCTCTGATTTGTATAGCAACCTTATGCAGCACCCAGCAAAACCTCATAAGAATGGCAGAGACAAGTTTGAAGTATCTTTAGACCGCGATATTAATAAACTTTTAGCTGCTCCAAAAGAAACAGAAAGTGAGAGCGGCCTTTATATACCAGAAATAACCATAATTCGCAGCAATGGTATAAGTAACAAGACAAAAAACAATCTTTTCCCAGAAGAGTTAAAAGACAAACAACGCCCATTTCCCTACACGTTACATGAGCCTATAAAAGGACCAGCGGTTATTGTTTCAGCAGCTTATATAGTTAAAAAATCAAGCGATGGTAAGTTGGAAGTGACCTCTGACCGCACGAACGTCTACAACGTTACGCAAGCACAATACGACAAGCTAAATAAGCATAAGCTTCGTTATCAATTGCGTTCAGCCCTAAAACACAAGAAAACGATTCTCATCGCCGGAGCCTTTGGCTGCGGTGCTTTTAACAATGACCCAATTATCATGGCTAGATTGTACAGAGAGGTCCTGAACGAGCCTGAGTTCTTCGGAGCCTTTGAGAAGGTTATTTTCGCTAATCTAATCGTTGAAACAAAAGGTGTGGCTAACTTCATAGAATTTAAGAAAGTCTTCGATCCGAAACCAGCAGAAGACAATGCCTACTTCAAGCAACTCAGACAGGCATTTCCATA
>JBAWWF010000230.1:0-2328 GCA_037146895.1 Alphaproteobacteria bacterium
GCTGCAAAGAGATCTCGCTGCTCTATAGCCATAATTAATCCCATAACTCAAAGGTGGTGCCCGCTGCCGGACTCGAACCGGCATGAAGTTTCCTCCGACAGATTTTAAGTCTGTTGTGTCTACCAATTCCACCAAGCAGGCACGCTCTCTGGAGAATAATAGATACGAAAAAGAACTGCAAGGGGGTAAAAGATGGCAGAGGACAGAGGACAAATGGCAGAACAGTAAGAATTTTATCTGTTTCTGCCTTCTGTCATCTATCGTCTGGTGTCAACAACTGCCTCTTTGCAGCTGCTTGCACCTGCAACAAATCCTGCCACACAAGTGCTTTTTGCCCTGGCGAACGCAAGAGATATGCCGGATGAAAGGTCGCCAAGGCCGGAATTACCTGAGCTGTATAAGGATTAGAGTAATCCTGCCAGTGTCCCCGCAAGCGCACAATGCCCTCGCTCGTTTGCAAAAGAGTTTTCGCCGCAACCCCGCCCAAAAACAACAACAACCGTGGAGCCACTAGAGCAATGTGCTTTTCAATGAACGGCAAGCACAAAGCAATCTCACTCGCTGTCGGCTGGCGATTGCCCGGCGGACGCCACGGCAAAATGTTCGTAATATAAAGCGAGCGGCGATCCAAACCAATAGTTGCCAGCATGCGATCCAAGAGCTGCCCGCTCAACCCGACAAAGGGTCGACCTTGCTTGTCCTCCTCCGCTCCAGGTGCCTCGCCAATCAACATCAACGAACTTTGCGGATTACCGTCGGAAAACACCAACTGGGTTGCGCCTTTTTTAAGATCGCAACCATCAAAATTCATCATCAACTGCCGCAACTCTGCAAGTGTCTGGCACGAAGCCACCTCCCGCCGAAGATCCGTGCTTATAACCGACGTCACTACTGACTTCACTGGTGGTTTCACCATCACCTGCCCTCTTCTATCCAAAGGCTCTTGCGCCACAGCAAGGTTAATGCCCATCTGTTGGTACCACTGCAATAACTGATAAGCATCTCTTTGTTCCATAACCTATGGCTAAGCTATATAGATCCTCGGGTCAAGCCCGAGGATGACAAGAGTGGGAAAGATGACAGCTTGGTTCAATCTCTCCCCTCTGATTTCATCATCTCCCCACGTTGTCATCCTCGGGCTCGACCCGAAGATCTTGTCTAAATCACACTTTTATCTCACCCGTTGCGGGTAAACAGAAAATTTTATTAAAAATATTTCTATTTCTCAAAAAATCCCCTACCATAAGAATAAGTGACTTAACCGAAAGGAAAAACCAATGTCTCATTCTCTGGTACTCGGGGCTTTTTTATTAAATTTAATATCCAGCCAGAATGTTGTTATAGCAGCTACTAAAAACCAACCTACTATTATAGCACATACTAGAGAGGTTACGGTATTTGAAGACAAGTACAAGAAAGAACAAGCAGAAGAAAGAAGGGTTGGCTACTCTAAAAAAGGATTTTGCAGCGTTGCGCTGCAAAGCAAGGAATCTAATCCTGTCGTCAATGTTTCAGGCAACCTTGTCCCTGTTAACAAATATTGCAGGGACTTTATTGTTGCGCCTAGTAATGCTAAGGCTGTGCAACCTAAGGTTGCTCCTCCTACGAGAAATATGACCAAGGGAAAAGAAGTGCCTAATGAAAAGGTCTATTATGCGGTTCATAATGGCGGCCCCACAGACAATTCTGTTATCAATATACAAGGCACAGCAAAATGGCAAAGCCCAACTGAATTTTGTGCTAAACAAACAAAAGAAGACTGTAATAAGCCTATCCTGATTAAGTATAAAGAAAAAAACGCACACCCTGATAAACCAACAAAATCTGTGAACGCGTATTGTGCCGGCTATAAGAAAGATTTGGGGTGTTCTGTTGTATTCTATGCTACTCACAATGGCGACATAACAGGCGGTGGTTATATAAAGAAAGAAGGAGATACAACAAGCGGGGGGAGAGCAAAATGGCAAAAGCCCGATGCCTTTTGCGCTCAAGAAACAAAAGCAAATTGTAAGAAGGTAGTCAAAATGATGACAAACAATGTTGATGAGCCACCAAAATCTCTGGGCGAGTACTGTAAAACTAAGGGCAATAAGGACTTAGGCTGCCAATAACGGCATAGTGGTTGCGTTAATGTAACCTCAGATACTGCGTTGGAGGTTCCATGACTCTCTCTTATCCCGAACTGAGGTTACTTGTCATCAAGCCCATCAAATTGCTGTCTTAAAACCTCTAGCACTCGTAGAGGGCCTAACTTAGCAGACGCTTGTTATAGTTAAGAAAGAAAACAGTAATGCAATAGAAACACGCAACACGAACACAGTCATCCCC
>JBAWWF010000231.1:0-2317 GCA_037146895.1 Alphaproteobacteria bacterium
TGACAGAGGAACAACTTGAGTGCAAATCTGATGAAGAGGAAGGTCAGGTGGGTGCGATCGAGTCTGAATCTGCACTGAGGTGACGATATGATGGAGAAAGAACCCTCCATCAAGGTTCCATCCTTGTGTGAGGCAATAGAATGTATCAAAAAGCTGCAGGTGTTCACGGAAGCCAATAAGGAGCTGGTGCCTGAATCCATTTCAGAGAACACTTTTGGACTTCGCCTGTGCTTGAATAGACTCGTGGTCACAAGAGCAATGACACAGAAACCAATTACACATTTTTTTCCGAAATTGTAATAAATTTAGGTGCTGCAGTGCGTGCGACAGCACCTGCACTATGCTAACCCGCTCTTGCTTTAACGATACTCTCGTTTTTGCGATGAAAAATGGCCTGCGGAGGGGTATCGCTAAAGTGTGTAGTCGACTGTAGTTTATAATTTTCAACTTTGATATATATAGCTTAAGTAAAATATTACCACAGAATGAATATAACTCAAAAACCAAAAAGATATAGCTTTTCTTATTATGCCCATTGAATTCAGGACAAAAAAATTAGGTTAATAGTCATATTCCCAGGTCCTAATTCAATTTTTTTTCAAAACTGAAAACACACCATTTCAAAATTTTAAAACTATACATATCATAAAATCAAAAACTTCATAATGTTTTTTGAACGATTAGGATTAAATATGGCATCAAATGAAAAATTAATTTATTAGTTTAATGTTTGATCACTAGTTAAACAAATAATGTAAATACTTCACTATTTATTTTTTAATTTAAAAATTATCTTTTGATAATGACTTGTATTTGTAGCACAAGGAATTAACATTAATATATTACTTCCACTACTCTCATTTGTTTCCTTTGCCTTTTCTATCCAATCCCCACGATCAAACATCCTTTCGCCAGATCTTTCTAATAACAATCACCGCTGAACATGTCCCGGACCTTCACAATAAGGAGCAAATAAGCCAAAAAGAAACCGGAATCCTCCTTGGATAACCAACTTTCGTTTCAAAGCCGAAACGGAAATGCACATTTCTATGATAACGGGGTAATTGATCGGAGATTCGGAATTCTAAATAGCCGCGTAAAGGAGCACGGTCTTTGAAAATTTACCGAATTGGAATGTATGAAAATCCAACAACCGACAAAATTTTGTCCATGCCGGATATTCGATATGCCAATTTTTCCGCTTTAGGAAAGTGGGTTCAACAAAAAAAACCATGCACCACTTGCGGGTGGCATTGGCAAGATTACGGCCCTCCGTTACTCATCGAGTGGGATAATCCAAGAAAAACTATTGGGGACTTTTCCTGGGACGGCCCATTTGGTTATTTGTTTGTAGTCAAGGAACATGTTTCCAAAGCACTCCGTGAAATGGAATTTCCATGCTCATTTTACAAAACAAAAACCACTCACAAAAAATCGAAAACAAAAAACAATTTTCAAGAAAAGAATGATTTATTATTGTCATATCCAAATAGTTTTATCGATTTAGATTTAAGCCTAAGCAATGTTACACCAATAAGCTATTGCAAATTCTGTGGCCATTCCAGGTTCACTTTCCGTAACAATGGGATCATAATTAGGAAAGAGCATTGGAGTGGCCAAAGGATGTTCCGAATCAATACCAATGGCAATTCATTTGCAACTTTTGTAACCGAGGAAGGTAGGTTTTTAATCCAAAATTTAGAGTTTTCCAATATTACTTTATCTGAGGCAGGCAAAATTTTAATATAATTTCTTGTTTTTTTGTGCAGCGACTTGGAAAATAACCCACCCTTACCGCTATCCCCTCAATTTGTCCCACCCACCTCACACCCCCCATCCTTCACCACCCGTTTCCCCGAAGCCGGATATTTCCCCAAAAGCCTCGCGGGCCGAACCGGGCGGCTGACCAGGTTCCCGCCACAGTTGGGGCAGATCCCTTTCAAGGTTTCCTCGGCGCACCTGGCGCAAAAGGTGCATTCAAACGAGCAGATCCGGGCCAGTTCGGAATCAGGGGGCAGGTCCCGGTTACAGCATTCGCAGTTGGGGCGTAATTCGAGCATGGGATCCTGTTTCCTGAAACCATTGGACCGAAAGACAAAAACACCGGGCCGCCAGCGAACCCCATTCCCCGTTTACTTTCGCGAAAGAGGCTGGATCACCTGATCGGCGAACCGTTCCATTTCTTCGAGCTGGGGACTGCACTGGAGCAAAAACAGGGAGACCCCGATTTCTTCGAAGCGGCCCACCTGATCCATGACCCGCGAAGGGGTACCGATCAATCCCGTGCGCAAGCCCCGGTTGCTGACCGAGTAATCTT
>JBAWWF010000232.1:0-2299 GCA_037146895.1 Alphaproteobacteria bacterium
ATTGCTTTCAAGGTGCGCCACCGATGTCCACTCAGACAGCGCTTCCCAAGGACGTTTTTTGGAAGATTCGGGAGTGTGCACACCAGGCCGAATTCAAATCTTTGGCTCTGGGTCCATCAGCGGTGTAAATATACGAAAATTTTCTACTCAACCAGGACGACGGCAGAGAGTACGGGCGTCATTGGGGATCAAAGAAGATTCCATTGTATTTATGTTTTTAGGAAGGATGCAACGCGACAAAGGATTACTGATCTTAGCAGACGCATTCGCGCAGATTCTTGAAAAGAAGGGAGACGCAATCCTCCTCCTTGTTGGTCCGGACGAAGAACAGCTGACGTCCTTTATAAAAGACCGATTTGTTGGAAAATGCCATTGGATTGGCCTAACACCAGCCCCAGAAGACTATCTCGATGCGGCAGACGTACTCTGTTTACCAAGTTTTCGCGAAGGTTTTGGCACAGTTATTATCGAGGCAGCGGCTATGGGAATCCCGGCTGTTGCTTCACGAATTTACGGACTGACAGACGCGGTGATAGACGGAGAAACGGGTCTTCTCTGTTCGCCGGGCAACGCGGTTGACTTAGCAAATGCTATGGAAAAATTGATGGATCCGTCTGAACGTGAGCGGCTCGGAAAAAATGCCCGAACTCGGGCCCATCAAGACTTTCCTGCAGAGAAAGTTACAGCGTATTGGCGGGAGTATTACCGCCTTCGATTGGAACCGCTTGTATAGAATCCGTAGGCAGTGTGAATCTCTTTTGATGCTTATACCATAGTACGGCCTGGAGGCCAAATGCAGATGCGACGCCAGTTAAACATACAGCCACCATTCCTGGCCGGTGGAGATAAAAACCCAAAGCCGCAATGGAGACAAGCCACCAGCTTAGCACCAAGGCTCCACATTCAACGAGGCTAAGGCCGCAACGACGACGCACGCTCAATAATAGCAGGGTAGCCGAACAGGCCGTAGCCGCAACACTCGCTATAGCAACTCCCAATACCCCAAAACTGTGGATGAGCGAAAAATCAAGAAGTACATTAATAAACAAGCCCATTATTGAAATTAAGACAATCTGAACGGTTACTTTAGAAATGGCGGTAAGCTTTAAGCACATCGTTGACGCAAACAAAAAAGGCAGCTGCAAGCAACCCATGCGCAGAACCCATACCAGACGCTGTGTTTGCTCGATGGAAAAGTTATTACCATCAAAAAGAGCAAAAAATAGTGGTTCTGAAAATACAAAAATAACAAAGCTCATCAAAAACGATGCAAAAGAACCTATTGAAAAAAGAAAAAATACATCTCCTTTAAAAAGGTTGGATTCACCTCGAGAAATCAATTTTGCTAAGTGCGGCAATAACACCGAAGTAATAATAACGGCGCCTACGTTTACAAACAATAGCGTCATCTTGTTTCCCATGGCCCAGACAGATAGGCTTCCATGATCAAGTGCACCTGCAAACGCGTAGTTGATTGGCGTCAACGAGACGGATAGAAAGGATACCGCACTGAGAACTACGTAGTTGCTACGCATTCTTGAAAAGACGGGCGATTGAATAATTCGCCCTGGAAACAATGTTACGCCTTTCTTTCCAAGAGCGTACCATACCCAAGCAATATTTAAGATTTGACCGAGGATCATACCGAAAATGGCAGAGTAGGAAGGACGTTGAGTGTCCCAGAAAAGAATGCTTGTTATCGCTGTAAACGGAACCACCAGTTGAGCGACAGCTGCAGTCCCTGATTGTTGTAAAGCATTTAAGGAAGCGTTTCCCACTACTGCTATCCCTGAGAAAAGAAAAATCACAGTAAAAGCCCTAAGCATAAAGGCTGCTTCAGTCATATCGATATCCTTATGGAATAACGACAAGATAGCTTCGGGGAAAAGCCAGAACGGCAATGATCCAACGGCACAAACAATACAAACAAACGACACCACCGAGCCAACAAACTGACGGGATGCCCCCGCCCGATCTGTACCTGAATCATAGCAAGCTATGAACGGTTGAATAAAGGAATCCGCGATAGGTTGACTCAAAAATGAAACAAGAAACATAGGCAGCATGGTTGCCGTAAAATAAGCGTCCAAATGCGCGCCTATCGAAATTCCTTTAACCAGCAGTAAATCACGAATCAGGAGCCCTAAAAACCCAATGGCACTCAATGCTAGAACGGCGGCGCCAGCAGAGGCAACCGCATCGACACGTTTTCCGGATTCTTTAGGACCGTCGATGGACGGCATCACAGGGTTGCTTTTTAGTTGAGAAACCTCGGAACCCTGATCCTCTCGGTTTCTCA
>JBAWWF010000233.1:0-2298 GCA_037146895.1 Alphaproteobacteria bacterium
GCAGAATTTTAAGGTTTTAAAGCAAAACATTAAGCCTCTGAACATCACCATTGGTGCGGATAAGACCTTTGAAAGGTTGGGGGGTTTGGGTATAGTTTTCTTAGCCATCGTTAATAATCCTATATTAATGATCGGTTAGTGGCACTTAGGTGTTTCGAGCACCTTTGTGTCACGCGAGTTCAAAGACGACCAAGGACGATACGCCTTCCTCACAAAAACGATAATGACTCCATACAAAATGATAATCAAGGGGGAAGTTATAGAAAAAATAACTCCCGCACCATGATTGGCAACTCTGAGCCTGGTGTTACTAAGCTAAAGATTCCTGGATTGCTTCGCAAGAGCTCGCAATGACGGATGTGCCGTCATTACTGGTCTCCACGCCGTCATTGCGAGCTCTTGCGAAGCAATCCAGGAATCTTTGCAACCTCAAGTTTTTTTAGGAAAAGTCCAAGAAAAATATTTTTTGCACCACTCTGAAAGCCACAATTTTCCTAACTTTTATTTTTCAGCGGGAATTGTTGTTATAGAAAAAATCAATTTTTCTATTAGTGGCAATACAGACTGGGCAACCGCCGAGGTGAAGCAAAGTGGCTGCACCTTTCCGGGCTGGCGCTCCTGTTGCCGCATGGTGTGGAGCGGCCAAATTAGGCCGCCCCACACTTGGGTTTTTTCTTATTAGCCGAAGAGCTTCGCCACTCCTCTTACTACTAGTCGCGCTTCTTCTTCCCTCTTGCTGCTGCTCGTAGTTCTTCCTCCAGCGCGGCTTTTTTCTCAAGGATAGTTATCTCTGGCATACCGATAGACACTTGAATTAGTTTCCCACTTTTGTCATCCCACCTGTAAAGCGTCTGTAGTACGAATAGTTCTCTTATAGGTGCATCGTTTTGATCTATATGAGCCTTTCTCTGTTCCCAATAGTTAGGATTGCTTTTCCATTTTGTCACTCTATTACCACCCTGTCCTGTGAAGCTGACTTTAGTGTCTTCGTCGGATCTGATCAAAACGAACTTAGGTTCATCGCCTAATAGTATTTTGTTAAGGTTATTTGCTGCTGATTTGTTATTTGCTCTGTCATTCAGCATATCTAGAGTATATATACTAGCAAGGTCTTCTTTGATCCCCTCTTGGGCCTGCTTACTGTAACCGTAAGCGCGTTTATCCCTAAAATATGCAAGTGCAATTTGTGCTGGCACAATTCCTTCGAAAATGTACGTATTGAGGCGATTGGTGAGTATTGCCTCTGGGACATCAAAGAATATATTGGAGCCAAGCTGGCCTTTTTGCTTCTGCTGCGGAGTTTGCGACGCTCTAGTTGATGGCACATACACCTGTGCTTTCCGCAACACATCAAAACCCGGCACGTATACGTCTGCTAGCACGATCCCTTCTTGTGGTGGTTGTTCATTGAAATATGGGATGTATTTTTCCATGTATCTATCGCCTAAATGCTGTACAGCAGGCAAAAGATAGTTATTCTCTTTTATCCAAGTGCTAACCTTATCGGCCCGATCTTTCATGCTTTTTGATATTGGGCCACGGGACAACTGTATAAGAGATGCGGTTGGTTCTAAAACAGGGTTAGGCAGACCATAAAGCATTTCGTTGTTGCTGTCATCTGTTAATAGAAACTTATACAAGTAATAATCTTTAATGCCTTTGTTCTCATCGCCCCCTGGGACTGCCGCGTCTATTAGTAGGTGTTGGGCAAAATTTGCTCCAGCACGGATTGCTGGCACCGGACGCCGATACATAACTCGTGGACTATGTTCTTCGAATCCTGCTGCATGTGGAGCTAAACATTGTTTTATAGTGTCATCATTCTCAAATTCAAAGATCACAAGCCTATTGGTCGTTGCATAATCACCTCGGTAGGATGCCACGGCACTAGCTTCCTTGCTCTCTTCGTCTGCACCTACAACACCAACAATTTCCGCAAGCTGTGTATCGGCATCCTGGTCTATTTTTGCCAAAGTAGCATCGATTTTAGCTGCAAAACGCTCTATTTTTCCTGGATCTAGTGAGCGTAGTGTATCTTTTGTGTTATCCAAGGCCTGTTTATTGTTGCTTCCTGTGAAATTGCGTAAATAATTGAACGCTATCAAGGTGTTTTCTTTGTCTGATCTTTTTGATACGTCCAATTTTCGGTTTATTTCATTACTTTTTTTATCGTTAGATTTTGTCTCACTAGCAATACGTCGCCAAGCTTGAATCATCATCATAAATTCACGTTTATTCGCCGGCTTTGCTCTCTCACGCCTGTTAATCATTATATTACTGAGAGCTTTGTAATTAGGA